>CAITQY010000349.1 GCA_903894655.1 uncultured Gemmatimonadota bacterium | reverse complement strand
GCGGACTTCCAGGGTGCCTCGGTGTTCGCGTCGCTCACCTTCCAGGTGTCTGATTCGGCGTCGAACGGCACGGTGACGGTCAATGCCGCGCTCACGTTGACGTCGCTCTCGGCGAGTTCGACGCTGGCCAATGCCGACACGGCCCTCGATGCGGTGAACTCCGCGCTCGCTAACATCGGTGCCGGTCAGAACGTGCTCGACTACACCGTGCAGAACTTGAAGTCTGCGGTCGTGAATGTGCGTGCCGCTGAGTCGACCATTCGCGACGTCGACATGGCGGAAGAAATGGCCAACTTCACCAAGAACAACATCCTGACGCAGGCTGCACAGGCCATGCTGTCGCAGGCGAACCAGGGTAGCCAGAGCGTGTTGCAGCTCCTCCGCTAAACCCGACGTTCTCCAGTGGGTGATAAACCCCGGGGTCGGCGAATTCGCCGGCCCCGGGGTACGGCCTTAGAAAAGCAGTAGGGAGGCAAGCATGTCGAGTCCGATCAACATCAGTGGACTGAGCACCGGCATTCAGTGGGGCGACATCGTCGATACGACGATCAAGGCCTACGAAGCCCGCCAGGTCACACCGATCACCGATCGCATTACGAAGCGCGCGGCGCAAAAGACGGCGTGGACCAAGATGCAGGGCCTCGTCGAAACGCTGAACACCAACGCGCGCAATCTGCGACGCACGGGGTTCGGCGGCTTTCTCGCGACCGTCCCGACCAGTCCGAGCACGTCTCGTACGTTGCTGTCCGCCACGGCCTCGCTCACGGCGACACCGGGGCGTTATCGCGTGGAAGTGCTGCAGCTTGCCGACACGGCGAAGCTGGGCGGTGGTTCCGTCTCCGACACGACGGCGGCGCGTGGACTCACGGGATCGATGTCGATCAATGGGACGTCGATCGATATCGTCAGCACCGAGTCGCTCGCCGATATCCGTACGAAAATCAACGATGCCAATGTCGGTGTCACCGCCGCCATCGTGAGCGAAGGTGGTACCGCTGGTCGGCTGGTGCTGACCGCCAAGACGGCCGGTGCGGAAGGGGTGGCGATTGTCGACGGGACGGGCGGCATGGCGCGCGAGCTCGGTTTCCTCGACACGCGCACGAAGCCGGTTTCGTCCGTCAGCATCACGGCAGCGACGGCGCTTGGTCTCGTTCCTTCGCCGCCGGAGGCGTCGATTCGCGTGGGCTCCACGGTCATCACCGTGAATCTCGCGACCGATTCACTGGCATCGATTGCGGCCCGGATCAACGCCGCCAGCGGCGCGGCATCCGTGGAATCGGAGGCCTATGGCAGCGAAACACGCTATCGTCTGGTCGTCGACGGCAACGTCAGCGCCGTCGATGGTGATGCCGGCTCGCAAGACGTCATCGATGCATTGGGCTTCACGGCGGGAAAGTCCGGCAGTGTGAAGCAGACCGTGCAGTCGCCGGTGTACACCGATGGTGCCGATGCCGTGGCCGGTGCGGCCACGTCGTTAGTCGGCCTGAAATTCGGCGGCGCCGCGTCCAACCTCGCCGTGGGCGATGCGATCAATATCCGCGGCATGCGCGGTGATGGCACCGCGGTCACGATCGGTCTGGTCGTGGGTGTGAGCGATACGATGCAGACGCTGCTCGACAAGGTGAATGATGCGACGACGGGCTTTGGCTCGGGTTCGCGGACCGCCACCGCGGCGCTCGGCAGTGATGGTCGCATTCGACTCACTGACGAGACCGGCGGCGCCTCGCGCCTCTCCCTGTCAATGTCGGTCACGCACGTGGATGGCTCCAGCGGCTCACTCGGATCGGCGACCACGTCGGTGGCCGGACGCAGTCGGGAATTGCAAGTCGGACAGGATGCCGTGATCCGCGTGGACGGTCGCGAAGTCACGCGCTCCACGAACAACATCACGGATGCGATCAACGGTGTCACGTTGTCGCTGAGCACCGCGGAGCCTGGCACCGAGATCGACGTGACCATCGATCGCGACGTGAAGGGGACGGTGGATTCGGTCCAGAAGTTCGTGGACTCGTACAACGCCATCCGCACATTCTTTGATGAGCAGCGGCTGATCGACGCCCCGCTGTACTCGGACACACTGTTGCGCGGCGTTATCGGCACCTTCCAGGATGCGCTGCGCACCGATGTGACCGGCAACGCGACCTACAACAAGCTGACGATCGCCGGCGTGACGCTCGATCGGAATGGTATCCTGACGTTCAATCAGGACACCTTCAAGACGGCGCTCGCTGACAAGCCCGACGAGATCGAAGCCCTCTTCGGATTCAGCGGCGTGGGCCAGGCCTTCGTGACCGCTACGGACAACGCGACGCAGTTCGGCATCGGTACTATCAGCGCGCAGCTCAAAAATATCAATCAGAACACGATCCTGCTCAAGAAGCGTGAGACGGACGCACAGAAGCGCATCGAGCTTAAGCGCGAGCAGCTCGTGGCGCAGTTCACGCGCATGGAAGAAGCGATGAGCCGACTCACTTCGCAGAGCAGTTCGCTGCTTTCCAGTGTACAGGGACTTCAGGGCAACCAGTAACTGCCGATACTCAAGAGTGAGACGCAGTTTCCGTATCTGTTCTGACTCCAGCCACTGCCCCGATGTCCTACGCCAGCCAGTCCTCGTCGTATCGTGAAATGGAGATCCAATCGGCCTCTCCCGAGCGACTCGTCGTGATCGTGTTCGAGCAGCTGGTGGTGAACCTGGAGCGCGCCCGGATCGCAATGGAGCGCCAGGATCTCGCGTTGCGTGTCACGTCGTTGCGACGGGCTCGCGGACTGGTTGGCGAGTTGCTCGCCACGCTCGATTTCGAGAAAGGTGGAGCACTCGCCAACCAGTTGGCCGATCTCTATCAGTTCATGCTGTACGAGCTCGTCGACATCGGGCAGCGCGGTGATGTCGCCACGGTGCGTAAACTTGTGAATATCGCGACGGCGCTGCGCGACGGCTTCACCGCTGCCGCGACCGCGGGTGTCGCGCGGCTCAAGTCCGCATGACGCGGCATCCGGTCGTGAACGCTCTTGATGCGATGCGCAGCGGTCGACCTGGCCACCGCAGTCACGAAGCCCGCCAGGCCGCCGCTCGCGGCGCCTTGGCGATCTGCGCCAGCGCCGACGCGCTCGCACGCCACGCGGTCGATGTCGTCGGACAGGACGACGATCGCCTCTTCAGTCTCCTCGAACAGCGTGACGAGATGCTACGAGACCTCAGCGAGCATCTGGTCATGTTGCGTCTCGAGCGTCCGACCGCAGACAGCCAGCTCTATGCGGCCACGGAGCGCGCGGTGGATGATGCGGACGCGCTGCTCACCGACGTCTCGGCGGCGCTCAGCACGTCGCATCGGGTCACGATGGAGCTGGCCGCTAAGGTGGCGCGTCGGACCGGAGAGATCCGGGCCGAGCTCGATGCGGTCCAGCGGGCCAGCAGTGCTGGACTCGGATACAGTGTGGCGACCGGAGCACCCTTGGTCGACCGGATCCGCTGACCCGGGATGTGACGAGCATGTCCATTCGACCGGTGACCCCGGAAGCGTTCAGTTCCCTGCTGCAGGAGAAGCTCGATGAGCTCGACCTCGCGGCGGAGCACGACGCGTTGATGGAACATGACGAGGTCGACCAGCTGCGGTTGCAGGCCGCCTTCCTCGTCAGTGGAACCGATGGCAAGCCGTGGCACACGGGGGCCGCCATCCACTTTCAGCGGGAGGCGTCGGCGATGGATGTGCCGGCGCCGACCCTCGATGTCAGCTACCCCGCCCGACCGCACGGACGAACCACCGCCTGACCGCCGGGGCCGGGGTTCGGTCCCGAACGGGTTCTACCCGCACCACCTGGGCGACAGGGACGTCGCATTTCAGGAGACGGAAATCCTCCCGACGGTAAAGTTGTGCGCCATTCCTGCCGATAGTCTCATGTGAGGAGGAGGAAACCTTATGCGAATCAACGGAAGCAGTATCGATTCTCTGCGCCCGACGCCGGCGAGCACTCATGCCGTCCCGCGTCCCGCGCAGACCATCACGCAGTCACCGGACACCACGCCGGTCAAGCCGGACTCGGTCCAGATCTCGGACGCGGGTCGTCGCCTGAATACTGAGCAGGCGAACGCCCTGAACCCGGAACGTGTCGCCGAGCTCCGCACGAAGGTGCTCACGGGCGCCTACAACACACTCGATGTCGTGGACCAGGTGGCGCGTCGCATTCTGACGCGCGGCGATCTATAGGTCTTCGGCCCACTCCGACCGGCATGATCAGGAGACCGGCTGTATGAAGTTCCTTGTGGTGGACGATTCCGCGACTATGCGGCGCATCGTAATTAATTCGCTGCAGCGGATCGGCTTCAGCGACACCGTCGAAGCCGGCGACGGTCAGGAAGCGCTGGCAAAGTTCGACAGTTCCATCCAGTTCGTCATCACGGACTGGAACATGCCGAACATGAGCGGCACGGAGTTCACGAAAGTGCTCCGGTCGCGCGACGATGGGCGCCACGTCCCCATCCTGATGGTGACGGCGCGTTCCGTGAAGGAAGACATCCTGACGGCAATGGAAGCAGGGGTGAACAACTACATTGTCAAGCCATTCACCCCGCAGGTGCTGAAGGAGAAGATCGACGCGCTCCTCCCGGCAGCCGCGGCCTGAGGATCAGACCAATGACCAGTACCCGTGCGCAGGAAGTCCTGTACGAGTCCGAGGCGGCGCTCCGCCTCGTCGACCATGAACTGACCGGCATGCATGATGTCCGAGACACCCCGGAACCGCCGGGGCGAGTCAGTCCGATGCTTTCGCTGTCGGAGCTTCCGCAGATTCTCGAACAGGCGAACGCGCAGATTCTGAACGTGCTGTCGCGGTTGCGGGAAAGCCGCGCCGCGCTGCAGACCAACGCCCTCGAGAAGCTCGCGACGACGCACGAGAAGATCCGGGAAGTCACGTCGGCCACGGAAGACGCGGCCATCAACATCATGGACGCCTGCGACCGGGCTACCCAGATGGTCGATGAGCTGGATACGATCGATGCCGATGCGACGCCAGATCGTGAGCGGGCCGGCGGCATCCGTGCGAACCTGCGCGACGAACTCTTCATCATGATGGGCGCGCTGCAGTTCCAGGACATCACGTCGCAGCAGCTCTCGCATGCCTCGGCGGTGCTGGTCGAGATGGAGAGCCGGCTGCTCGACGTGGCCAAGCTCTTCGATCACAATGCCGAGCATGTGAGGGTCGTGGCGGAAGGTCCTCGTGGTGTTCCGGACGAAGCGACCTACGATCCGAACGCGACCACGCTGAATGCCGAGACACGTCAGGCGTTGGCGGACGAGATTTTCACCGCGGTGCGCCTTCCTGCGGCGTAGCGTTCCCCTCAACTACGCGGCGCAACCTGACGGCCCGTACCTGTCCCGGTACGGGCCGTTCGTCGTTCACGGCGCGGCAATGTGTCCACGGCGGTAAACCTGCTGCGGCGGCGAGCCGATACTGCTCAGTGACGATCGTGCCCATGTGGGCGCCGACTGCAGACCTCCCACGCTTCGCCCGTGTCCTCTCTGAATCTCGATGATGCCGCTACGCTGCTGATGCAGCTGGAGGCAACCGATACCGCTGATCTCACGATGCTGCGCGAAGCGCTTACCGATCTCGCCTTCGAGAATCGCGTGCCGCACCGTGCGCAGCCCTTCGTCGCGCGTGCGGCGCGGGTCCTCGGCACGCTCGTCAACGGTACCGCGCCCGACATCCCGGCGGCGTTCGCCGATGTCAGTGCCGCCATCGAAGAGGCCATGCGCGCCAGCGAAGGCAGCGTATCGCCAGGCGATCGTATCGTCGCACGCACGGCGGAATCCATCGCCGCCGCCGTGACGGCGAGCGTGCCGGCGTTCGAACTGGATGCGCCCGACGCACCGTTCGAGCAGAAACGCAAATTGCAGCACCACGTCGGCATCGATCAGCTGCCCGACGATGCCGACCGCGATCTACTCCCGGATTTCATCACCGAGAGCAACGAATGCGTGGTCAATTCCGAAGCGGCGCTGCTGCAGCTCGAAGAGTTCCCGGACGACGAAGAAGCGGTCAATACCGTTTTCCGCGCGTTTCACACGGTGAAAGGCACATCGGCGTTCCTTGGACTCTCGCGGATCGCGGCGTTCGCCCATGAAGCGGAGTCGCTCCTGAGCCGCGTGCGCGACAAAGAGATCGCGTACACCACTGCCTGCGCCGACCTGTCCCTGCGGTCGGCAGACATGATGAAAGCGTTGCTGGTGTCGGTGGAAACCGGCTTGAACGGCGACGGCACGTTGCCGATTCCGGATGGCTATCACGAGCTGCTCGATGCGCTGGCCGGCTACGATCCAACGCGTGACACCATGGCCGATCCCGATGACATTTTTCCGTTGCCGGCGTCGACCTCGGCGACCGCCAGCGCCCCGTCTTCTACGCCGTCCGCTGTGCCGTCGGCGAACAGCACGGCGAACAGCACGGCGAACAAAGCGCGTGTGGAGTCGAACGCTGATGCGACGATCCGCGTGCGCACTGACCGCTTAGACCGCTTGATCGACATGGTCGGCGAGCTGGTCATCGCGCAGTCGATGATCGCCGGGGACGACCTCTTCGGCGCGGGGAAGCAGCACGATTTACTGCGCAAGGTCACGCACGCCGGTAAGATCGTCCGCGAGCTACAGGATCTCAGCATGTCCATGCGTATGGTCCCGTTGCGCGCGACCTTCCAGAAGCTCACGCGTGTCGTTCGCGACACGGCGTCGAAGGCCCACAAGACGGTACAGTTCGTGACCGACGGCGATGATGTGGAAAT
>CAITQY010000348.1 GCA_903894655.1 uncultured Gemmatimonadota bacterium | reverse complement strand
GGCGGCGGTGGTGGAATGGGCGGCGGCGGTGCCCGCGGCGAGTTCCGCAACTACAACAAGGACAGCTCAGCGTTCGTGTTCGCCCGCATGCACAATCTCTACATCGTGGAGAAGAGCAGCAACGACACGGTACAGATCAGCACCGACGGCGCCATGGACTACTCGTTCGGCTACCGGGACACCACGGAGAATGCGCGTCAGCTCGCCGCCCTCGCCGGAGGCGGACAGCAGACCGACGGGGAGCAGGATGACAGCGACGACGCGAGCAATCGCGATCAGCGCATCCGCCCGAATGTCTCGTGGTCGCCCGACGGCAAGTCCTTCGCCTTCGTGCGCCGCGATCAACGCAAGGTGAAGGATCTGTTCCTCGTGAACGTGCTCGCCCAGCCGCGCCCTGTCCTGATCCACTACAAGTACACGATGCCCGGCGAAGAAGACGTCACGCGCAGCGAACTGTGGACCTTCCGTCGCGGCGAGAAGGCCGTGAAGCAGATCAACGTGGCCAAGTGGAAGGACCAGTCGCTGATGAACGTGCACTGGCCCGTGAACGGCGACAAAGTGCGTGTGGTACGTCGCGATCGTCCGCAGCGCGCCGTCGACTTCATCGAAGTGGATGTCGCCACCGGCGCCATCAAGACGCTGCTCACCGATGCCATCGAAGGCGCCGCGCTCGAGCCGAAGAACGTCGCGTACCTCAAGCAGGGCGGTGACTTCCTGTGGTGGTCGCAGAAGACCGGCTGGGGCATGTTCTACGTGTACGGCTTCGACGGCGGCGAGAAGCGTCCGCTCACCACCGGACAGTGGAACGCCAACAGCATCGTCACGATCGATTCCACCACGCAGCAGGTGTGGGTGTCGGGCCAGGGTCGTGAGGCCGGTGAACAGCTCTACCAGACGCACCTGTATCGCGTGAATGGCGACGGCAGCGGCTTCACCTTGCTCGACGCCGGCAACGCGCACCACGCGTCCACGCTCGGCGAGAACGGTACCCCCAGCTTTGTCTCACCGACCAAGCGCTACATCTACGATTCGTTCTCGCGCATGGACCTGCCGTTCAAGTCGGTGCTCCGTGACGGTGTCACCGGCCGCATCCTCAGCACGCTCGAGGAAATGGACCTGTCCAAGCTGAAGGAACTCGGCTTCAAGAACGCCGAGACGTTCTCGGTGAAGGCCGCCGACGGCGTCACGGAGCTGTACGGCAACATGTGGAAGCCGTTCGACTTCGACAGCACCAAGAAGTATCCGATCATCACGTACGTGTACCCGGGGCCGCAGACTGAAGGCACGACCACCGGCTTCAGTGTGCGCGGCCCGCTCATGCAGCTCGCGCAGCTCGGCTTCATCGTGATCGAAGTCGGCCATCGTGGCGGCAGCCCGCTGCGGTCGCTGGCCTATCATCGCTACGGCTACGGCAACATGCGCGACTATGCGCTGGCCGATAAGAAGTACGCGATCGAGCAGCTCGGCGCGCGCCACACGTTCATCGATCTCGACAAGGTCGGCATCTTCGGCCACTCGGGTGGTGGCTTCATGACCGCCGCCGCCATGCTGTTGCCGCCGTACAACGACTTCTTCAAGGTGGGCTGGTCGGAATCGGGCAATCACGACAACAACATCTACAACCAGAACTGGAGCGAGTGGAACCACGGCGTGAAGGTCATCGCCAAGGCCGACAGCGCCGCCGGTGCAGTGCGGGCCGGTGGCACCGGTGCCGCGCGTCGTGGCGGACCCGGTGCGAACGCGGCCGCGAACGCGCGTGAAGTCGTGCAGGATTCCACGAACGCCGACAAGATCAAGTTCGACATCCGCGTGCCCACCAACGACGAACTCGCCGGCAACCTCAAGGGCAACCTCGCCCTCGCCACCGGTGATCTCGACAACAACGTGCACCCGGGTGGTACCGTCCGGCTCGCGAACGCGCTGATCAAGGCCAACAAGCGCTTCGACTTCTTCATCTACCCGGGCGAGCCGCACGGATACCGCGGCACAGGCCCGTACAATCAGCGCATGCTGATGGAGTACTTCGCCGAACACCTGCTGGGCGACTACTACCGCGGTAACGGCGAGATCAAGTAACGCCAGGCACCCGATGCCATGAGTGACGAAGGGCCACCAGCGCGAGGCTGGTGGCCCTTCGTCGTTCGTGCATCCCGGTGCGCGATCAGCCGCGAACCTTCACGACCTCTTCGGCCGCCGGCCCCTTCTGACCCTGCACGATGTCGAATTCGACACGCTCGCCCTCGGCCAGGGTGCGGAACCCGCCGCCCTGAATCGCCGAGTGGTGAACGAAGCAATCCTTCGAGCCGTCATCGGGCGTGATGAACCCGAAACCCTTGGCATCGTTGAACCACTTCACCTTGCCGGTCGTACGCATGACACTACTCCCGTTGCTGTGTGTTCGGAGTCCGGCCCTGCCGTACGCACCGAGCACTCGTGTAATTCGCGGACAAGACCCCCGCGCGGGTTGCCGATGCGGTGCGACATCAGCGCTGTATTTGATCGGCGACAGTCGCGCACACGAAAGGGACCCGCGTGCAGCCAGGTCCCCGAAGTCGCCGGCTGCGCGTTTCCCGCACCGTGGCGCGGACGTTCTGTCTCGAATGCGTAGACGCTAGCGTCGGTTTTCGAGAGTGTCAACAGGATTTTTGCGGAGTCGGCGGAAGGACCGGGCTCCTGCTGGACGCACGACACGCGCCCCGCCACTTTCCCCAGATGCTCATTCCGAACGCTGGACTCCGGTGCGCGCGGGCCACCCTCCTGCTCTGCGCCCCAACGGTCACCCCGTGGATCGCCTCCGCGCAGGGGAGTGCCGCCCAAGGCGGCGCGGCACCGCGCCTGATGCGTGCCGGCGACGTGGACACCGTACCACT
>CAITQY010000347.1 GCA_903894655.1 uncultured Gemmatimonadota bacterium | reverse complement strand
GGGGATCCTGATGTCGGTCGCTCTCGCGGATGGTATTGCACAACTCTGTGGTCGATTACTGAAAAAGCCGTGAATGATAATGTTTTATCATTCACGGAGAGGGTGAACGCAGTGGTAAGACTGCTGAGCTCAAAATGTATAACATGAAGCGATCTCAATGATACTGGGCAAATCTGTGATAGCGATCTGACGGCGACCGTACGCGACCGGTGCGCTCTGTTCACGTCATTTCCCGGGCCGCCAACGAAGCGCTGCCCGCATATGTTGTACTGGAATGCGCGGTACGACGGAGCAGCCGTTCCCCGTGCCGCACGGCCTGCATCACTCGATCTTCGCCAATCTCATGCTTCGTTTTCTCCGATCCACCACGCGTCATGCTGCGTCCGCCGCCCGTGCCGCCGTGCTCGTCCCCCTGCTTGGAGCAGCATCCCTCATGAGCGCCTGCGGCACCGATAGCACCGCCCCCGACATCCCGTCGAATCCGGCCGTCGAGACGTACGCGGCCACGCTTGGCGTGAACATTGCCGCCATGACGAAGAAGAGCGACAACCTGTTCGTGCAGGACCTCGTGGTCGGCACGGGTGCCGAGGCGGTCGCGGGCCGCACGGTCCGCGTGACCTACTCCGGCTATCTGATCGGCGGGAGCCGCTTCGACTCCAACGTCGGCGGGAGCCCGTTCTCATTCCTGCTCGGCGGTGGGCAGGTGATTGCGGGCTGGGATCAGGGCGTCGTGGGGATGAAGGTCGGTGGCAAGCGTCGCCTGGTGATCGGCTCGTCGCTGGGCTACGGCCGCCAGGGTTCGGGACCGATCCCAGCGAACGCGACCCTCGTGTTCGATGTTGAAGTCCTGAACGTCCAGTAATCCCGTGATGACACGACATCGTGCTGCGCTGCTGCTGTTCGCGTTGGCCCTCGGGGGTGTGGAGCTCAGGGGACAGCCGGTCAGCGACCGTTATGACCTGTTGATTGCCGGTGGTTCGGTGCTCGACGGCACCGGCCGCGCCGCGCAGCGGCTCGATGTCGGCATTCGCGGCGATCGTATCGTCGCGATGGCGACGACGCTGTCGCGCGCAAACGCCAAGCGGGTGATCAATGCCGCCGGACGCACGGTGTCGCCGGGGTTCATCGATCTGCACGCGCATCTCGAGCCGCTGCTGCAGTACCCGCTCATGGAGAGCGCGCTGCGGCAGGGGGTCACGCTGGCGCTGGGTGGACCCGACGGCGGTTCACCGTTGCCGTTGGCGCCGTATCTCGATTCAGTGCGCACGGCCACGATCGGCATCAACGTGGCGTACCTCGTGGGGCATAACGATGTGCGTCGCGCCGTGCTCGGGATGGCGGCGCGCGCGCCGAATGCGGCCGAGTTGTCGCGCATGCAGCAGTTGGTCGCCACCGCCATGGGGCAGGGCGCGTTCGGGTTGAGCACCGGCCTATTGTACCTGCCGGGCACGTACTCGAACATCGAGGAAGTGATCGCACTGGCGCAGGTCGCCAGCGACAGCAGCGGCATCTATACGTCGCATCTGCGCAAGGAAGGCATCGGGCTGTTGGACGGCGTGGCCGAAGCGCTCGAGATCGGGCGTCGTGCGCACATTCCGGTGGTGCTGACGCATCACAAGGCCGTGGGGCAGCAGATGTGGGGCAAGAGCACCCTCACGCTGGCCATGGTGGACAGCGCGCGGAAGGCCGGCACCGATGTGATGATCGATCAGTATCCGTACACCGCCACGCATACGGGCATCGGCGTGCTGGTGCCGAGTTGGGCGATGGCCGGTGGCGATGCCGAATTTCGCCAGCGATTGGCGGTGCCGGCGATCAAGGACAGCATCACGCGCGGCATTGTCGACAACATCCTGAACGATCGCGGCGGCGGCGATTTGGCGCGCGTGCAATTCTCACGCGTGGCGTGGGACAAGAGTCTCGAAGGCAAGACGCTGAAAGATTGGGCCACGCGGCGTAAGCTTGCGCCGACGCCGGAGAACGGGGCCGCGCTCGTGCTGGAAGCGATGCTGAACGGCGGTGGCAACGCGATCTATCACGTGCTCGACGAGCAGGACGTGCGCCGCATCATGGTGGCGCCGTTCACCATGATCGCCAGCGATGGCCGCATTTCGAGCCCCGGCGACGGCCATCCGCATCCGCGTGCCTACGGCACGTTCCCGCGCGTGTTGGGCGAGTACGTGCGCAACCAGAAGTTGCTACCGCTCGAGACCGCGATCCACAAAATGACGCAGATGCCGGCCACGCGACTCGGGCTCACCGATCGTGGCGTGCTAAAGGTAGGCAACGTGGCCGATGTGGTCGTGTTCAACGCGGCTACAGTAAAGGACATGAGCACCTTCGCCGCGCCGCATCAGTATCCGGTGGGCATCGAGACGGTGGTGGTGAATGGTACGGTGGCGGTGAGCGGTGGGAAGGCGACGGGGGTGCGGGCGGGGCGGGTGGTGACTCGGCGGTAGTCGTTCGCCAACTGCCAACTGCCAACTGCCAACTGCCAACTGCCAACTGCTAACTGCCAACTGCCAACTGCCAACTGCCAACTGCTAACTGCCAACTGCCTAGTGTGCAGGGAGGAGGCTGTCAGGAAGGAGGACGCAGGAGCACAACGCCAAGCCGCGCTGTTGCTGCGTCCTCCAGCCTGATACCCTCCTCCCTGCCTCCTAAGCCGTTGGCAGTTCTGCAATGGCAGTTTCATCAACGACCGGCCTATACCGCAGCGCCTCCCCCACATGCATGCGGTTCACCACCTCGAGATCATCGAGGTCGGCGATGGTGCGCGCGACGCGCAGCACGCGGT
>CAITQY010000346.1 GCA_903894655.1 uncultured Gemmatimonadota bacterium | reverse complement strand
CTGTTCAACTTCGTCGTGCCGCAGATCGGGATTGCGGTGGCATCGGGCAATCCCGTGCTTGGTGAAGGCGGCACGCTCGGCGGATGGCCCAAGCGCGCCTTCTCGTTTCGCGTCAGTGCCGTCGATGGGCAGTTGCCCAGGAACGCGGTGCCGATCAGCGTGACCGGGAACGCCGTCGGCTCCGAGTTCGGGGCCACCCGCACGCCGATTCCGCTGCCGTCGGCCGATGCGGCCATTGGCATTTTCCCGGGGATTCCGCTCGGGCTCACCAACACGCTCGGCGTCGACGTGCTGCTGGGCGCCACGTATCTGCCCACGGTCACGGAGTCGAGTTTCGAAGTTGCACCGAAGAATGGCGGGCTCGCCGTGCAGTATGGGGTGCGCGTCGGGGCGTTGCAGGAATCGTCGTTCATTCCCGGACTCAGTGTGAGCTACATGCGTCGCAAGACGCCGACGGTCGATTTCGGCTATACGCCGAACAACGACACGCTCGCGGTGACCGGCACGTCGGTAACGTCGAACTCCATTCGCATCGTGGCCAGCAAGCGCGTGGCCTTCTTCGGTGTGGCCGCCGGCGTCGGTCGCGATGATATCGAAGGCTCGGCGTCCTTGCGCGTTTTGGTCAACGAGACCCTGCTGGGCACCAACCAACGATACCTCCTCACGCTCCCCGGCCTCAGCTACACCACCACGCGCCACACGGCGTTCGTGAATGCCTCGCTCGGCCTCGGCATCGCCCGCGTGGTCGGCGAGTATGGCTGGTCCGGCGAAGGGAGCGTTCAGGAAACCGTCAATCAGTTCGGCGGCCGGAAGGCCGATGAAGGGTATCGATACGGATCGCTCGGAATCGCCTTCCGCTTTTAGCGGGCCTCCGCCCGCATCGGCAGCCGACGACGCGCGCTTCATGCGTCGCGCCCTCGAACTTGCCGAGCGCGGGGGAGGGCGCGTGTCGCCGAATCCCAAGGTGGGGGCGGTGATCGTGCGTGACGGCCACGTCGTCGGCGAAGGCTGGCACGCGGAGTACGGACACGCCCACGCCGAAGTCGCCGCCCTCCGTGCCGCCGGCCCGCTGGCTCGCGGCGCCACCGCCTACGTCTCGCTTGAGCCCTGCAACCACACCGGGAAGACCGGGCCATGCTCCGAGGCCTTGATCGCCGCCGGGGTGGCACGGGTGGTCTTTGCGGCGCACGACCCCAACCCGAAGGCGGCCGGTGGGGCGGCACGCGTGGCCGCCGCCGGTATCGACGTGGTGAGTGGCATCCTCGAACGGGAGGCTCACGATCAGAACGCGCCGTTCTTCTTCGCCGCGCGTGGCGCCGAGCGTCCCTTCGTAACCCTGAAGCTGGCGGTCTCGATCGACGGGGCGATCGTCGACGCCTCGCGGCAGCCTGGTTGGCTCACCGGCGAGGAGGCCCGCGCGGCCGTGCACTGCCTCCGCGCCGAAAGCGATGCGATCGCTGTCGGGATCGGCACCGCGCTCGCCGACGACCCCGCGCTCACGGTCCGCCATGCGCTCCCGCCGCGCCGGCCGCCCCTGCGCATCGTGTTCGACCGGAAGGCCCGCCTACCGCTGCACGCGCAGCTGGTCCAAACGGCTCGCGAGCTGCCGGTGCTCGCTATCACCGACGGCTCGTCGCACAGCGCCGAGGCCGCGCTCCGTGCTGCCGGCGTCGAGGCGTACGCCGTCACTTCGCTGGCCGAGGCGATGCGCCACCTGAGCACCCGCGGCGTCCGCCATCTGTTGGTCGAGGGTGGGGCCACCCTCGGGTCTTCGCTGCTGGCCGACGGACTCGTCGACCGACTGGTTATCTTTCAGGCACCGGTCATCCTCGGCGCCGGCGCCTTGTCGGCTTTCGCGGCGTTTCCATCGCAGCGGGCCGGGCAGGCGCCTCGGTTTCGCGTCGTGGAGCGGAAGGCACTGGGTGCCGACCTGATGACCGTCTACGCTGTTTCTGGAGACTGACGAGAGGATGTTCACGGGGCTCGTGGACGACCTGGGACTTATCACCCACGTCGCCGACACGCCGGCCGGGCGCGAATTGCGCATCCGTTGCCGAGATACCGACCTGGTCGACGGCGAGAGCATCGCCGTCAACGGCGCGTGCCTGACGGTGCGCGAGCATGGCGTGAACGACGACGGCAGCGGGTGGTTCACCGTGGCCGCCGTGATCACCACGCTCGGTCGCACCACCATCAATGCCTGGCCCGCCGGCGCTCGGGTCAACCTCGAGCGCGCCATGCGCCTCGGTGATCGACTCGGCGGCCACATGGTACTCGGCCACGTCGATGATCTCGGCGTCATTGCCCGTACCGAACAGGTCGGCGATGCGTGGCTCGTCGATGTGGTACTCCCCGTCGCCCTCCGACCGCTCATGGTCGCGCACGGCTCCATCACGGTGAACGGCGTGAGCCTCACCGTGAACGCGTTGCACGACGACGGCGTTCAGCTGTCCATCATCGAATACACGAAACGGCATACCACGCTTGGCGAACTCGTCGCCGGCGATCGGGTGCATGTGGAAGCCGATGTGCTCGCGAAGCACGTCGAACGGTTGCTGACGCCTTGGCGCAGCGCAGGGGTTGAAGTCGCATGACGGCAACGGGCACGGGCGAAGAGGCGCAGGACATGACGTTCGGCACGGTCGAGCAAGCCTTGATCGACATCGCCGCGGGCAAGTTCGTCATCGTCGCCGATGACGAAGATCGCGAGAACGAAGGTGACCTCGTGTGCGGCGCCGAAATGGTGACGCCCGAAATGGTCAACTTCATGCTCGAGGCGAAGGGCATGATCTGCCTCGCGATGGAGAATGCGCTGGCCGACCATCTCGGACTCGAGATGCAGGTCGACGAGAATACCGAGGCCATGCATACCGCCTTCACGGTGAGCATCGATGCCGCGGCGAAGTACGGCGTGAGCACCGGGATCAGTGCCAGCGATCGCGCGACCACCATCCGCGTGGCCGTCGATCCCAACAGCACGCGCGCCGACCTTCGGGTACCGGGACACATTCATCCGTTGCGGGCGCGCGATGGGGGCGTGCTGCAGCGGGTCGGGCACACCGAAGCGGCCGTCGATCTCGCGCGGCTCGCCGGGCTGCGCTCGGCCGGCGTGATCTGCGAAATCCTGAACAAGGATGGCACCACCTCGCGTCGTCCGCAGCTCGAAGTCTTCGCCAAGACGCACGGCCTGACGTTCATCACGATCGCGCAGCTCGTCGCGTATCGCCTGAAGCACGAGCGCCTCGTGCATCGCGTGGCCGAGGCGCGGCTGCCCACCGAGTACGGCGAGTGGCGGATCGTGGGCTACCAGAACGATGTCGATGCGCGCGAGCACATCGCGATCGCGTTCGGCGACGTGGAGAAGGGTGAGGGTGTGCTCGTGCGCATGCACTCCAAATGCCTCACCGGCGACGTCTTTCACTCCCGTCGTTGCGATTGCGGCTGGCAGCTCGATACCGCCATGCAGATGATTCAGGCCGAGGGGAAGGGCGTCATCGTGTACCTTGATCAGGAAGGCCGTGGCATCGGCTTACTCAACAAGCTCAAGGCATACGAACTACAGGACAAAGGCGCCGACACGGTCGAAGCCAATGAACAGCTCGGATTCAAGGATGACCTGCGCAACTACGGGATCGGCGCGCAGATTCTCCTCGACATGGGCGTGCAGTCCATTCGCGTGCTGACCAACAATCCCCGCAAGCTCGTGGGCCTCGATGGCTACGGCCTGATCCTCAAGGATCGCGTCCGCATCGAAGCTCCCTCCACCGACGAAAACGCCTCGTATCTTGAAACGAAGCGCACCAAGCTCGGTCACCTGTTCGCAATCTGAGACGTATTCCTGATGGCCGAGTTCAACGGTAGTCCGCGCGGTGAAGGTCGCCGCATTGTCGTCGTCGCCAGTCGCTTCAACGAGGGCATCACCATGCCGCTCGCCGAAGGGGCGGTGGGGGCGTTGGTAGAGCAGGGCGTCAAGTTCGAAGACATCGACGTGCTCTGGGTCCCCGGGGCTTGGGAGATCCCGGTCGCGGTGCGCCGTGCCCTCGCCACCGAGCGCTACGACGCTGCGGTGGCTGTGGGTGCCGTCGTGCGCGGCGATACGCCGCACTTCGATATCGTCGCCGGCGAAACCTCGCGCGGCCTCATGGATGCCATGCGTGACTTCGACGTACCGGTCACGATGGGTGTGCTCACCACCGACAACATGGAGCAGGCCGAGGCACGCGCCGGTGGCGTGCATGGCAACAAGGGCGCGGAAGCCGCGATGGCGGCGCTCGAAATGCTCGACCTGTTCGATCAGGTGATGCCGCCCGAAGAGTCCGAAGGGGACGAATAGTGTCCAACATGCAGGACGACGCCTTCTGGGACACGCCGGTCCAGGAACCACTGGCGCCGCGCCCCGGACGCCGCTCGCGCGGTAATCGCGCCGCGACGAAAGTCGAGCGCGTGGAAACCCGCGGGCGCGCCCGTGCACTCCAGGCGCTGTACGCGGCCGATCTCCGTGATCTCACGCAGCTGCGGAAGATTGCCATTCACGTATTCGACGATCTCGCCGTCGATCCCGAGGAGCGTCAGTTCGCGTCGCGTCTCGTCGCCACCGTGGCCGACAAGTGTGCGGCCCTCGACGCGGATCTCGCGCAGGTCACCAACAACTGGCGGCTCGAACGACTCGGCGCCATCGAACGCAGCGTGCTGCGCCTCGCGGCCGCTGAACTCGATCGCAACGAGGCACCGGTCAAGGTGGTGCTGCAGGAAGCCGTGCATCTGGCCGAACGCTACGGCACCACCCGCAGCGCGCGCTTCGTGAACGGCGTGCTCGATGCCTACGCCCGCAAACTCGGGCGCCTGTGACCGGCACCGCCGCACGTTCGGGCGACCGGCTGCGGATCGCCGTCGTCAACTGGCAGTGTCGGGAGAACCCGCTCGCCGGCGGCGCTGAGATTCATCTGCACGAAATTTTCGGACGGCTGGCCAGCCGCGGGCACCACGTGATGTTGCTCTGCGGCGGGTGGCCCGGCTGTCCGCCACGCGCGAGCCTCGACGGCATCGAGGTGCACCGCGTCGGAACGCGGGCCACGTTCCCCCTGCTCGTGCGCGCGTATTGGCACACCCATTTCGCCCACGACCACTTTGACGTCCTGATCGAGGACATCAACAAGGTGCCGGTCTTCACCCCGTGGTGGCAGTCGCCCCCGGTGGTGGCCCTCGTCCCGCACCTGTTCGGCGGTACCGCCTTTCAGGAACTGGCCGCGCCCTTGGCCACGGCCGTGTGGTTGGCTGAGCGCCCGCTCCCGTTTGTCTACCGCCACTGCGCCTTCCAGGCCATCAGCGAGAGTACCCGGGACGATCTGGTCTCCCGTGGGGTGCATCGCGACCGGATTCGCGTCATATTCCCTGGAATCGACACGCACATATACACGCCCGACCCCTCCCAGCGTGCGGATCGGCCCGTTTTTGCCTACCTTGGCCGACTCAAGAAGTACAAAGGGGTCGACCTCGTGCTCCGGTCGTTCGCACAATGTGGCGTTCCCGAGGCTACACTGGAGATTGCCGGGGCTGGCGAATTTCGCGCCGAGCTTGAACTGTTGGCAGGAACCCTTGGGGTGGCCTCGCGGGTACGGTTTTTAGGGCGGATTGACGAGACTCAGAAGTGCGCCCTGCTTCGACGGGCGTGGGCGTTCGTTTTTGCATCACCTAAAGAGGGATGGGGGATCACGAATCTCGAGGCAGCGGCAAGCGGGACTCCGGTGATTGCGTCGAACTCTCCGGGGATTCGCGAGTCCGTGCGGCATGGCGAGACAGGGTTTCTCGTTCCGCACGGCGATGTCGCGGCCATGGCCGAGTCGATGCGGTACCTCAGCGGCGAGCGAGCGCTCGTCGAACGCCTGGGGATCGCCGCGCGGCGTTTCGCCGAGGCATTCACTTGGGAAAACGCCGCCACAGAGACTGAAGCTCACCTCCGCGAGGTGGTGGGACAGGAGGAAGGTCGCTAATGGAGATCATCCTGCACGCGCACCATGCCGAAGTGTCGGAATCGCTCCGCGCACAGGCCGAAGCCGCTGTCATCCGTCTCGCGAAGCGATTGCATCGCGTCGCCAACGCCATTGTGCGTTTCGTGGGAGACGGGGACACCCGCCGCGTCGAGATCGTGCTGCACCGCGCGCGATCGCGCGAACTGTTCGTCCATGCCGATGCGCGTGCGTTCGCGCCCGCCCTCAGCGTCGCCGTACATCGGCTGGAACGTCAAGTGTCGCGCGTACGCCGCTCGCGACGCGTCCCCACTGATGGAGAGCGCACCGGGTGAGTCGACGCCTGACAGTGGGCACGCTCTTCGAGCGGATGAAGGATCCGCTCGAACTCGAGCTGCTCGGGTCGGCATCCGGTCTCGATCGTGAGATCACGAGCCCCGAGGCGTCAAGCCCGGGGCTCGTCCTTGCCGGCTATCTCAATCGCTTTCCGTATCAGCGCATTCAGGTCCTCGGGGAAACCGAGATCACCTATCTGCAGTCGCTT
>CAITQY010000345.1 GCA_903894655.1 uncultured Gemmatimonadota bacterium | reverse complement strand
GCGGCGGAGGTGGCGGCGCACTGTGTAATATCTTCCGCCGGGTGGCACTGAACGGCCCAGCACAACGAGTGCTGTGAGTTCACCCACGCTCCATTCTTCGACTGTCCATTCGACAGCACCACAAGTTCTTGGAGCGGCGCTACCGATGTCAATTCCTACGTCACTAGGCGCCGCGCGCGCGACACAACGCGTACACATTTTAGGCGCTGGCCCCGTGGGGCTGGTCATGGCCGCGATGCTGCAATCGATGCCTGGGTACGCGATCCGTTTGTACGAAAAACGACCCACCTATCTGCGTACGCGGATGGTCAAGCTCGCCCCGTATCTGGTTGCCGATTCGCTTTCCGCGTACGCCGCCGATGAGGTCGATGGAGACAACGTCGCCGCCATCTTTGATGCGACGGAGCTGGAAGCCGGCTTGCGCGCCCGGCGCTCTGTCGATCCCAAACTCGTCACCTTGATTCAGGAATGGAGTCAGGGGTTTTGTCCTCTCAACATTATTGAGGCGGGCGTAAGCGCCATGATTGATGAGGGCGGGCCGAGTCCTGTGGAGCGTGTTCCGGGCAATGTGAGCGTGGACCAGGCAGTGGCCATGGTTGCGCCGGATGACATCATGATCGACTGCACGGGTTGCAACTCGTTACTGCGCAACCATCTGGTGCCCGAGCAAGCCGGTGAGGCCAATGCAGCCGAGCGGAACACCTACACCCTGCGGTTGGAGTACGCGGTCAATGTCACGTTCTTGTATGCAGCGCCCTATCAGTGCAACGAATACTGCAAATACTACAAGAACCGTGGAAATGGTCAGTACAAGTTTATCCCCGCTGTTGATCGCATCGCCCAGGACGCCGGTGTCACCCATGTGTTCGGGATCATCAGTGTTTCGGCGGAGGATTTTGCCGCGTTGCCGTCGCAATGCAAGGGCGACTTATTGCGCGAGCAGTTTCCGGCCGTCGCGACCTCCATGGATCGATTCATCGAGCAGATCAATGCGGAGACCGGCGGTCACGTCATCGGTGACATTGACGTGGTCCGCATCCCACTGAACTTGTATCACGCGCGGAACGCCACCAATCGTGCGTGGTATGCGGAACCCGCGGGTGACCATTCCGATGCAGGGCAGCATGCCTTTTCCAAGGGCTCTGTATTTTTAGTGGGCGACTCGGCCATCGGATCGCCCTACTTTCAGTCGATCTCACTCGGCATTGAGTGCGCCATGTTTTTGGCGGACTTGCTACAGCAAGGGATCCCGATGTCCGATGTGCGTGGCCAGTATGAGACGCGAATTTATAAGCAATGGCTTCGTGTCTACATGCGCAGTAAAACCATCAAGCACAGCAAGGACATCTTTGAACGTCTCGATGACACATTTGGCGTCTTGGAGAAGCTGAAGATCTACTAGGGCTCCTCGTTGAACCGCGCCGGGTTTTCAGGAGACTGGTTCAGTTGAGAACATCCACCGTGGTGTGGCTGTTGTGTGCCTCATGTTACGGCAGCATGAGGTCTTGCAGGAAGAACGCGGCGAGCTCGGCCCGCCCCTGCAGCCCGGCCTTTCGGTAAACCTCAACGGCGTGTTGCCGCACCGTCCGTTCCGACCGTTCGAGTCGGGCGGCGGCCTGCTTGTGCCCCGCCCCCTTGAGGATCAGGAGTGCCACGTCGCGTTCGGCGCGGGTAAGGTGCCAGGCGTCAAACTGCCGATTGATGGCTTCGGAGAAGCCCGCTAACGCAGATTCGGCGCTGTGCCGCCACGCGTCGCGCTCCGCTTGCCGCTGAGCCACCAGCCGCTGGCTTTCCTCCAGCGAGAACTGGGTGCTGCTCAAGGCCGCCGCCGAGCGCCGCCATCCGCGAAAGAGCACGACCGCGAAGGCGAGGCTGCTGATCACCATGCCGAGCTCGAACAGCACGTGGAACGACCACACGCGGTCAGGAGCATCGAGCATCAGGTCGAGCAAGCCCCCGACCATGACCAGCAACAGAAACCCCGCCATCACCGCCGGTAGCGGTCCGCGGAACTCGTTGGCGGGCGCACCGTCATCCGAATCGACCCAATCCGCCCGGGATTCTCCCCTCTCCGACATGTGTCGCACTCCGATGTAGGCATTTGCCGGATACCCCACGGCCGCAAACAGGCCGAAGATGTGGGCAACACTATGACGCCCCCACTTCACAGGAACGTACTATGAATTTCCTTCCGACACCGCTGCATCCGCTGATCGTGCACCTGCCGATCGCGATGACTGTGCTCTTGCCACTCTTTGGTCTCGGGGCCCTGATCGCCATCCGGCGCGGCGCCCGTGTCGTGCCGGTGTGGGGCCTCGCCACCGCCATGATCGCGTTGACGCTCGGCAGTGGCCTCCTAGCCAAGGAGACCGGTGAAGACGAAGAAGACGTAGTCGAAAAGGTGGTCGCCGAGGAGTCGATCAAGACCCATGAAGAGGCGGCGGACGCGTTCACGCTGGCCACCGGCGTCGTGCTGGTGATCGCTGGCGTCGGATTCGTGCGCGGCGGCGTGGGCTCGACGGCCCGCCTGGTGGCCGGCGCGGGGACGCTGGCCGTGCTCGGCTTCGGCTACGACGTGGGGCACACGGGCGGACAGCTGGTCTATCGCGACGGGGCGGCGTCGGCCTACACCACGCCCGGTGGGCGATAGCCGAGTTGGAGCAGGTGGTCGATAGAAAGAAAGCGCGGGGTCGGCAGGGCGTCCCAGGAACACCACTGCCACTCCGCGCACTTTTCGGGCTCACGCACCTCGGGCGTCCCGTCGAGGGACGACGCCAGCACGAAGAGGGTGACGTAGTGCTTCCCTGCGTCGACGAACATGTCGTTGGTGTACGGCCCGTAGCCGATCACGGTGACCGAGAGTCCCGTTTCTTCCTCCGCTTCGCGAATGGCGCACTGCGCGATCGACTCGCCCCACTCGAGATGGCCACCGGGGAACTGCCAGCTCTCATGGCCGTGTGACGCGCTACGACGTCGGCCGATCAGCACCTGTCCGTCGCGTAGCACGATGACGGCGACACCGATGCGCGGCACGCCGGTGGTCGGCACAACAGTCGTCGGAGCGCGCTCTACTTCCATACCGCGATCGCATCGAGCGGTTTCCTCGTGAGATCGGGCACCGCGGCATCGGCAGCCGGATACCCGACGGGCATGACGAGCATCGCCTTCTCGTTCGCCGGCCGCTGCAAGAGCTCCCCGAGAAATCCCATCGGACTCGGCGTGTGCGTGAGGCAGACGAGTCCCATGTCGTGGATGGCCGAGATGAAGAATCCGGCGGCGATGCCACAGGACTCCTGGGTGTAGAAGTGCGTGCGCTTCTCGCCATCAGGGAAGAATCCGTACGACTGCCGGAAGAGTACAACCACCCACGGCGCATCGGTGAGGTGCGGCTTGTGCTCGTCGGTGCCAAGCGGAGCCAAGGCCTCGAGCCACTCGGGGGTGGCACGTCCCGCGTAAAACGCACGCTCCTCGGTTTCGGCAGCGTCGCGTATTTGCTGCTTGAGCGCGGCATCGGACACCGCCACGAAGGTCCATGGCTGCTGATGCGCGCCACTGGGCGCGGTGCCGGCCGCACGGATCGCCAGCTCGATGAATTCGCGGGGGACGGGATCGGTGCTGAAGTGCCGCGTGGTGCGACGACGATCCACGTGCGCGTAATGCGCCCGCGCACGCGCGAGCGAGACGTCAGGCGTGAGACGCTCGAACGCGAGCGGAACGAACGGAGGCGCGGAGGTCATGAAGGACGAGGGAGACGGGTGGTGCTAGGGATGAACGGCGCTAAGAGTAGACGGCGCTAGGAGTGAAGGGCGCTAAGGTAAGGGGCGCTAAGAATTACGGGCGGAACGGCGAACTGCGCCAACAGCTGAGCTCTGAGCTGTTGGCGCAGTTCGTTGTTCACGCGGTCAACTTTTGGCGCTTCTCACTTTCGCGCCGTTCACTCTTGGCGCCGTTCACTCTTCGCGCCGTTTGCCGATGATCACGGCCACGGCAGTATGATCACCGGAAACCGCGGCCGCGCCGTCGGATCGTCGTTCCCGTCCATGAAGCGCGCGATGTCATGCCGCGCCGATGCCACATGCGCTTGTACGGCGGCGTCGGTCGACGATACGCCGGCGAGCTGCGTGTCGAGCGCCTTCAGGTGCATGAGCGCGGCGGCTCGCACGTCAGGCATGGCCCGCTTATCACCGGCGAGATCGAGGATGATGTCAAGCGCGGCCCGCTGCGCGGCCCGCTGCACGGCCTTCTCCGCCGCGGCGGTAGCAGTGGTGCTGCCCCACGTGCGCTGCACCACGGTGCGCAGTACCTCGTCCAGCGACAGCGCGGCGTTGTCACGTCCGGCGATCAGCACCACACGCGCGAGGCGCTCACGGTCGAGTAAATAGCCGATCACTTCCGTGGCGAGACCGCCGGCCAGCGTGACGGCGTCGAAGGTCGTGCCGCCGTTGCTGTCGATCCACGTCATGTCGGCGTTGAAGCCCGGCGGCGCGGGCGGGATCATCTGCTGCACGCGCTCGGGCACCGTGAGCTCGCTCGGCTGAATGGCATCCAGCGCCATCGTGAGCGCGCGACGCTGCGTGGCGGCGGGCACGATGGTAGTGGGCGTCTGCCCGTCGCCGCGGAGCGTGAACGTGAAGTCCATGCCGCCGATGTTCTTGGCGAGTCCTTCCAGTGAGTAGCGGTGATGCAAGTACACGTGGGCGAAGCGCATGTTGAGCAGCGCCATCGGCTCGCCTGGCTTGATCGCGCGTTCGTCGAACTTGTCCATCAACACGCGACGCACCTTCGAGGTGCGCTCGACGGCGTCGAACATCGTGGCGCCTTCCACCCAGCGCGTGACTTCGGGAATCGATCCGTTGGCGCTCGCGTACTGGTCGTTGATGAAGCGCACGTTGCGTGCGAGACCGTCCTTCATGATCGCGTCGAGCCCCTTGGCTTCCGACGCGCTGTCGGCGTACCAGGTGTACCCCAGCTTGATGGCGAGCGTATCCCACGCGCCGGGGCCTTTGCGATACGCGTCGCGCAGATCGGGCGTGCCGTCGGCGGCGAGCGTGATGAGCGGATACGGATAGTCCATCACCGACGTGCGACCCTGCGAATGCGCGATGTAGTTGTGCGACAGGCCGAGCGTGTGGCCGATTTCGTGGGCGGCATGCTGACGACGGCGCGACATGGCGAACGTTTCGGCATCGACATTCGGGCCACGCGGGCCGGAGGCCGGCACGGTGCCCGCCCAGATGTTGTAGTCGACCAGCGAGCGCCAAGCGTCCATACGCACCATGGCGCGGATGATTTCACCGGTGCGCGGATCGCTGTAGCTCGGGCCCACGCTCGGGCCGGGACCGGAGCGGTGCACCCACATCAGCATGTTGTAGCGGGCGTCCATCGGGTCGGCGCCGGCGGGGAGATCGAGCACGCGGAAGGCGTTCTTGAAGCCGGCGGCCTCGAACACCTTGGCCCACCAGTTGCCGCCCTGCCGCAGCGCTTCGCGATACTGCGGCGGCACGCCGGGGTCGAGGTAGTAGGTGACTGGCGTAACGGGCTCCACGAGCTCGCCGCGGCGATACGCGGCGGGATCCTTGGGCACGAGACGCCAGCGGTTGATGAAGCCCGAGCGGTAGGTGCCGTCGAAGCCCTGTGACAGATCGGCGAACTGGGTGCCGCCGTAGCCGAAACGCGGATCGAAGTTGCGCGGGCGATAGCTGGTGGGATCGGGGAGCACGACCAGCGAGTGGTGCTCCTCAAAGGTCATCGCCTTGGGGTCGGGCGCCGCCCGGCGCGCGAGTCCACCGGGCGCGTCACTCACGAAGGTGAGCACGGCGTGCACCTCGGCATTCTTCGGGAACGCCTTGGTGCGCGCAGTATCGAGCCAGCTACGCGTCGCGTCCACGCGATATGCGCCGGCCGAGCCGCCCGCACCAACGCCGCCGGGGCCGGCGCCACCACGCAACGCGTCGGCCACCCCGTAGGCATCGGCCAGGAAGAGCGACGTGGCGTCGACGGTGGTCACGCCGTCCTTCTCGCCGTCAACGGTAAACGAGGCCACCACCGAGCGCGGAAAGGCATCGGAAGCCGCCTGCTTGTTGCCGGCATCGCCGTTGGGCGCCCGCACGCTCCAGTTATCCCGCACCATCAGCACGCGGTTGCCGCGCCGCTCGAGGCGCACCACTACGCTCTGCCCCATCTGAGCCCGATCGAGACCGGGGCCGTTCGACTGCCCGAGGCCGGTCGTGAGCGTGACCTGATGCAGGAAGTCCTTGCCCATCTGCGCGGCGGGGATGTCGAGGAGCGCGCGGTTGCGGGCTTCATCGACGCGGACACGGAGGAACGGGGCGTCCGGCGCTTGGGCGGACAGAGCTGACGTGACGCCGGCGAGGGCGACCGCTGCGGCGGCGAGCAATCGCGGCAGCGAACGTGGGCGGAGCTGGGACATGTGGCGCGGGACGAGGTGGAGGTTCGGCGAACCCCCGATTGTAGCACCGGCAGAGCGGGGTGCGCTATCGGTGCGGGCATCGAATGCGGAAGGCGGCATCGGCCACCATCACGGGATCGGTATCTGATCCAGCCTCGAGAACGGCGACAGCAGGAACACGGATTTTTTGGGGGGGGATTCCGCAGATGACACTGATAAGCGAACAGCGCGTGATGCGGGGGAAAGCTTGGCCCTTATCCCCATCTGCATATCGGTGTAATCGGTGCGATCCCTTTCAATCCGTGTTCCCGCTGTTGCTCTTGCGGCCTCCGCTGCTGCCACGGCGCACCCAATCGTCACGCACGCGTTACGGCACTACGACGGCGTCCGTCGCACAAGCGTGACATTCGTCGGCGTACTCTCAGTGTTGTCCTTCCCCAACACCCGAGCATCCGATGATTATCACGAAGTCCTCATGGCCGCGCACCTGCTGGCCGCTTTCGCTGGCTGCGCTTACGCTCGCCTCACCCGCCCTCCTGTCGGCGCAGTCCGGTGGCGCGGTCGCCGGCGCCGTCACCACCGCCGACGGCAATCGCCCCGTTGAGCGGGCCACGATCTCGGTGAGCGGCCGAGATGCCCGCGCTACGACAGACGTCTCCGGACGCTATCAGATCAGCGAGCTGCCAGCCGGCTCATACTGGCTCGTGGCGCGCGCGATCGGACTGCTGCCCGACAGCGTGCAGCTCTCGATCGTCGCGGGTCAGACGGCGCGCGGGAACCTCGTCCTCAAGCGTTCGACCACCACGCTGCAGCAAGTCGCGATCACGGCGCAGAAGCGTAGCGAGTCCGTACAGGACGTGCCGGTGGCCGTGACCGCGCTCACCGCTGACTTCCTCACCAAGCAGAGCATTCAGCAGTTCGATGCGCTCTCGGCGTTCGTGCCGGGGCTTAACGTGCAGCTGCAGAGCCCGAACAATCCGGGCTTCGTGATTCGCGGTATCACTTCCGATGACGGCACCAGTTACGTGGAACCGCGCGTGTCGGTGTTCCAGGACGGCGTGTCGATCTCGAAGTCCCGCGGCTCGGTGGTCGAGTTGTTCGACCTCGAGCGCGTGGAAGTGCTCAAGGGCCCGCAGGGCACGTTGTTCGGACGCGGCGCGCAGATCGGCGCGGTGCATGTCATTCAGAACAAGGCCGTAAACAAGCGCGAGTCATCACTGGCGATCGGCGGCGGCACGTTCAACGAGCTGTATGCCAACGCGATGGTGAATGCGCCGCTGGTGGACGGCAAGCTGTTCGGACGCGTGGCCGCCATCTATAACAAGCGCGACGGCTTCATGACCAACGCCGCCGGCGGCACGCTGAACGGCAAGAACACCGGCGCCATTCGTGCCTCGCTGCGCTGGTTGCCGACGACGACCTCGACGCTCGACATCATCGCGAACGCCCAGACCGACGATTCCCCGGGCACGTCGTTCAAGAGCACGCGCTTCGCACCGCCGGCCGGCGACGCCACGCCGTTCAAGCGCGCAGGACTCAACGGTGGCGACTCGCTCGGCATCAACCGGCAGGTGGGCGGCCTCACGCTGCTCTATAACCAGCAGCTGTCGCCGGCGTGGACACTCACGAGCGTCACGGCCGGCCGCCGCTTCTATAGCGACGAAGCCTTCGATGCCGACGGCACGCTGGCGCCGGTGCTGCAGTTCCGCGAAGTGGCGGAAGGCAGTCAGGCCAGCCAGGAACTTCGCTTCGCGTACGACAAGGGCGGCAATCTCACCGGTTTCGCGGGCGCCAGCGGCTTCTGGGAGCGCGGCAGTCAGCGCGTGCCGTTCAGCACCGATGAACGCAGCCTTTTCGCGCTGCTCACCGGGCAGCCGATTGTGAACGCCGACGGCCTGGCCAACCTGAGCATCGTGAACAATCCGCAAACGGGCCGACCGTTCAAGACGTCGCACACCGAGCAGTACCAGAACTTCGGCCAGACGACGGCGGCCGAGGTCTTTGCCGACGCCACGTACAAGATTGCACGACTGAGTCTGACCGCGGGCCTGCGCGGCACCTACGAGCAGGTCGACAATGCCTACGAGGTACAGAACAGCGCGACGCCGGGCTCGCTCGGCGCCCTGCTCCGCGCCGCGCCGAATAACCTGTTCGCGCCCACCAACGGCCGGAAGGAAGGCACCGGCACGTTCCGCTCGGTCGTGGGTCGCGCGATCGCCAACTATGATTTCGGCCGCGACTTCATGGGCTACGCCTCGTTCTCGAAGGGGCGTCGTCCGAACGTGGTGGTGGTCAATGCCGCCGGCGTTCGCACGCTGAGCGAAGAGACGGTGCTCAGCACCGAGGGCGGCCTCAAGGGGCAGTTCGCCAGCGGTCGTGCCCAGTTCGACGTGAGCGCATTCAACTACCGCTACAACAACTTCCAGACGTCGATCACACGGCTCACGCCGACCGGGCTCGTGAACGAGACGCTCGATGCCGGCCGCGCGAAGGCGTGGGGCTTCGAGGGCAGCGTGCGTGGCCAGGTGAACGCACAGACCTCGGTGTTCGCCACGGTGGGATACACCGACGCGAAGTTCGACAGCACCGATGCCAACGGCAACAAGCAGGCGCGCGCCGGCAATCGCTTCCGGCTCACGCCGATGCACAGCTACTCGGCCGGCCTCAACTTCGACGCGACCAAGCGCCGGTTCGGCCAGCTGTACATGGCCCCGAACACCACGTACCGCGGCAAGGTGTTCTTCGAGGACACCAACCTGCCCGCGATCTCGGAGAAGGGACAGCTGCTGTTCAACCTGCGCGCCGGCCTGCGCCTGCCGGATGATCGCACCGAGTTCACGGTGATCGCGCGGAATCTGTTCGATCAGCAGTACATCATCGACGCCGGCAACACCGGCGGCGCGTTCGGCATCCCGACGTTCATCGCCGGTGCGCCGCGGTTCATTACGGTGCAGGTATCGCGCCGGTTCTAGTCGACGGGAACGGCAACCGCCGGAACACGGATTTCGGGGGATTGCACTGATTGCACCGATAAGCAAACGGCGCCGAGAACTATTTTCTCGGCGCCGTTTCGCTTATCTGTGCGTCATCCGTGCCGTTTCCGTACATCCGTGTTCCGGCTGTTGCTGTTGCTGTTCAATCAGCGGCCCGCCTCACTCCCGCTGAAACTCTGCCGACACCAGTCGCCGCTTGTCGCCAGGCTGGGTGCGTACCACGATCGTTTCGCCGTTCACGCGCGCGCGCACGGAGATCGGTTCGCCCGCGCCGAACCAGCGGATCGCCCGGTCTACTGTCGGCACGCCGGGCGGAATTCCCAAGGCGCGCGCGCCGTCGAATTCCACGGTGTCACGACCGAGCCCCAGATAGCCTCGCGGACGTGCAATCAGTACACTCACGCTGTCGGGGCGCCTCGCAGGCGGTGCGGAAAAGCGGAAATTCACCACGCGGCTCGATCGCGGGAACGGCATACGGAACACATGCAACAGCACGGTGCTGTCGGGGCTTGCCACCTCGAACTCGTAGCGCGTGGTCGGTGATGCGCGGAACGGCCCCCAGCGTCCGGTATGCGACGTCACGGCACGATAGGCCGGCGCGCCGATGCGCTGCCCCGTGGCGGCATCCACCGCGTGCACCGTGATCACCGCGTTCGCGAGCGGCAGATTGTTCGGGCTGGCATTCGCATGGCCGCTGATCATCCCTTCGAGTACGGCCACCGTGTCCGCCACAATGTCCATCTGCGTCGGCGCGCGCCCCGTGATGAAGCGGTACTGCTCGCGAAAGGCGGCCGGAGCGAAGGCCACTTCGCGATGATCGGTACCTGGCAGCACCACGTTCGTCGCCCCACGCAACGCCGGTCCGGTGGCGTCCACGTTGGTGGGCGTGCCCTTCATGCCGAGCCCCGCACCATCGGCCTGCGCGAACTTGTCGAGCGAGTCCGAGCGGAGGGCGAGGAATTTCACGCCGGGCACCACCTCGCTGCCGCGATTGAGCGCGCGCAGATACGGACCGGCGCCGTTGAATTCGCCGTCTGGCTGGAGGGTGGGGATCGCGAACACCCCGTGGTTCGGCGTGCCGCTGGTGATCACGTGCGAGACGTGCGCCGCACCGCCACCGTAGCGCACATAGTTACGGATCGTCATGCCGCCACGCGAACTCCCCACGAGCGCGACCTTCTTCACGCCCGTGGTGAGCAGCACGCGCGTCACGAACGCCGCCAGCGCCGCCGTCTGCTCCTCGGGGGTCGAGCGATTGAGCTCCACCGCCGTGAGCGTGCTCGAGGCCGACGGGTTCGGGAGATCCACCGCAAACAGGCGCGATGCGGGATATCCGTTGGACTCGAAGCGCCAGATCACGTTGTCCCACAGCGCGGCATGATCGCCGTTACCATGGACGAAGACGATGGGCGTCTGGGCCGATGCAGCCATCGGGAGGAGCGTCGCGGCGACCGCCACGAGCAGTGCGCGTTGGAGCATCGGCAGGCGCGGTGGGGGGAGCAAAGGAGTCAGCATGTCGAAAATGTATTTGCACGCCGTGCATGCGTCGGCAAAATCGGAAATCCGTTACCGAATCCGCCCGTGTGTTCTTGTGGCTCACGCGCGCGCGCCCTAGCCTTCCAACATCAGTCTGCCGCCTCGCCTGCTCCTCGCGAGCGTTCTACGGCCCAACGGTACAGGACCAACGCCTTACCAACCCGTGAAATGACGCCAGCGCGCCATGCCGCGATCACCGGATGGGGTGAAGCGCTCCCCCCCGCCATCCTGACCAACGACGACCTCTCGACGTTCCTCGAGACCTCCGACGAGTGGATCACGCAGCGCACTGGCATGAAGGAACGCCGCGTGTCGCACATCTCGGCGATCGAAATGGCCACCATCGCTTCGTCGCGCGCCCTCGCCTGCGCCGGCCTCGAAGCTGGTGAGGTGGATCTCATCATCTACGGCGGCTGCAGCAACGAGGAAGCCGTCCCGAATAGCGCCTCGGGCGTGCAGATTGCCCTCGGCGCGACCCGCGCCGCTGCGATGGATGTAAACACCGCCTGCACCAGCTTCCTGTATGGCCTCTCCACCGCCACTGCGATGATTCAGACGGGCGTGGTGCGCAACGCCATCGTGATCGGCGTGGAGCTCATCACCCGCTACATGGACTGGAGCAATCGCAATGTGGCGGTGCTCTTCGGCGACGGCGCGGCCGCGGTCGTGGTGCAGGCCAGCGACAACGAAGAAGGAGTAATTGGCACCGTGCTCGGCTGCGACGCCGAAGCACGCCAGAGCCTACGCGTACGCGGCATCGGCTGCGGCTACGCGAATCGCGACGTCTCGCTCGGCGACACGCTGTGGGACTTCGACGGACAGGTCATCTTCAAGCGCGCCGTGCATGGCATGAGCGAAGCGTCGGGGCGGGTGCTCCGCGAAGCAGGCGTGACGGCGGATGACGTAGACCTCGTCGTCCCGCATCAGGCCAACCTGCGCATCATCGAGTCGGTGGCCAAGTACGCCGGTATCGGGATGGATCGCGTGATGGTCACCGTGCAGAAGTACGGCAACATGAGTGCGGCCACGGTACCCGTGAGCCTGGTCGACGCACTCAAGGAAGGACGCGTGAAGCCCGGCAGCCTGTTGCTGATGCCCGGTTTCGGTGGTGGACTCACGTTCGGTGCACTGCTCGTGCGCTGGGGACAGCGTACGACACCCCTTGGCGAATCATCGGTCGTCATGCCGCCGTGTGAACAGACCGCGCTCGAACTCGTCAATGAGATTCGGGCCAAGCAGGATCCCCACGGCCGCTCGCTGCGCGGACTGATGGCACCCGTGTTCGCGGAATCGAGGGCATCCTGACGACGAGGCGCCCGCGCGTGTTCACCAGATCAGGTCGGTCAGGGGCGCGCCGTTCGGTCGGCGTGATCTGATCTCCTTGCGCAGCAATACGATCTGTCCGGCGTGATATGCCCCGTGTTCGGCCACACCGTCGGCCATGGTGGCGACGTTGTAGGCCTGCTGCTCGACGACCTTGAGAAAGCCCGAGGACATCACTTCGCACACGCGCACGGCCATCGAGCGATAGGCGTTCGCCATCTGCACCTGCGAGGATTCCCAGGCGGCGGCCGTGCACGGAATCGGCGTGCGAGGCCAGTCCTCAGCCGGGGTTGGCTCTTCAAGCGCGAGACCATCCATGCGCAAACGCGCGCGTTCGGCCCGCGCGGTCACATGCAGCACGATCTCCCAGATCGTTTTCATGCTCCGGACGGGGCGTTCGACGGCGTCGGCCACGGTGATCCCCTCGAGCGCTTCGCGCAGCGAGGGACCGTGCCACATCGGTCCGGTGATCGTGCGGCGCAGTCGCCCCGAGAGATGCCGAGCGTAGTCCATGTAGACATACTCGGGGTGACGGACGGGCTTGTCTTCGGGTACTTCAATCGGCATGCGAGTGCTTCCAGTGCGGGGGAAGCGCCAATAAACCGACAGGGCGTCAGCGCAGTGTCAGCGCTGACGCCCCGGGAGGCCCCGTCCCACGTCGCCCGTCCAGCCGAGGCTGGCCGTTCCTACAGGGTCAGAACCGCTCCGCCCCAGCCGGCGGCGGTGCTGCTCAACCGCGCATCGAGGGCCAGCACCACGTTCGGGCCTTGGCGCACCAGACCGAACCGGTCCAAATCACGGGTCATCCGGCCACTGACGTGTGCCCCGTTGGCACTGAAGCGCGCCTTGTGCTTGGGGCAGTACAGCTGCTGCTCGCCTTCACGCCACTGCAGATCAGCCCCCTTGTGCGGACACTCGATGGAGAAGGCGTAGAGCTTCCCTTTCCAGCGGGCGATCGCCACCCCGTCCGCCGCGTCGACCGACACCCCGTCGGCGGTTGGGATGGCATACGTCCGCGTGCGCCTGGCGGTGGACAGCGGGGTGATCGCCCGGACGGTATCGGCCAGCGCGTCCCCAGCGGCGAGCCCGTCGAGCATAATGGCAGCACCGACCGCCACCGCGGCGCGTCGCAGAAAGAGGCGGCGATCGAGGAGACCGCAGGTATGGGTCGTCGTCATGGCAATGCTCCGGCTAGGGTGTATGGACGGCGTGTCGGGTCCCGTCCTGCCCTCAACATCGATCCATCGGAGGCACTGCCCTATCCGGCGTGTGTGCCGTTATGCCGCACGGCGACAGACGTCGGATAGGGTGCGTCATCTGCCGGATACCGTGCTCGCGCGGTTACGGGGGAGCATGCGGGGAAGCACGCCCTCGCGACCGACTAAATTGCAGCATGTCGTCCTTACCCCCCGCCGCCTCGGCACCCGCCGAACCGCTGCACACCGACGCCGGTCTCCACCTGCTGCGCTTCACGCGCGACGGGGACCTGCTGGTGTTCGACGACAAGCGGCCGGGCGACGGGTTCGCACAGTTCTACAGCCTCGAGCGCAACGAACTCCGCAAGTTCGTCCGGGAGGCCGTGCGTTCCAAACTCGAGCGCGTGCGCGACCACGATCTCTGCCAGTCGGCCTTCGACCGGTATCGCGCCTATCTGGCGTCGCTGCCGCCGGAGAAAACGCCCCCGCCGCGCAAGGCGGTGCAGGCGGCGCGACGCATGGCCGCCGTGGAGAGCGGCGGGAGCGCCGAGCTGGCCGAGCTGTACGACCGACTCGATGTGCGTGATCCGCGCCCATTGTTCGTGACCGGACGGGCCGGCACCGGCAAGAGCACGGTGCTGCGACAGCTCGCGGCCGCGCAGGGCAACAAGTGCGTGGTGCTGGCACCGACCGGACTCGCCGCGCTCAACGCCGGCGGGCAGACGATTCACTCGTTCTTCCGGTTTCCGCTCAAGCCGCTCACGGCTCGCGATATTCAGGGCGGGAAGTGGCTGCAGGTGGCGAAGAAGCTGACCATGCTGATCATCGACGAGATCTCGATGGTACGTGCCGATGTGGTGGACGGCATCGATGTGGCGATGCGCCTGGCGAAGGGGAACGACCTGCCCTTCGGTGGCGTGCGCGTTGTGATGTTCGGCGATCCGTTTCAGCTGCCGCCGATCGTGTCGAAAGAGCAGGCGGGCGCGTTCGGCGATCTGTGGTACGACACGCCGCACTTCTTCGACGCCGCGGTCTTCCAGTACGCGCCGCTCTCCACCATCGAGTTTCGCACGGTGTACCGCCAACGCGATCCGGTGTGGATTGCGCTGCTGGACCGCGTGCGCACCGCCTCGCCCACCGGCGATGACTACCGGCTGCTGCACACGCGCATCGCGCGGTCGACCGACGACGAACTCGACGAAACCATCATTCTCGCCGCGCGCCGTCTTGACGCCGAGCGGGTGAATCAGCGCCGACTCGACGCGCTCGACGACGCCCCCGTGACGTTCGCGGCCGAACGCAGCGGCACCTTTGGCTCGCAGCTCGGCACCGGCACGTTCAAGCAGGATCCCGCCCCCGATCCGCTGCAGCTCAAGCGTGGCGCACGCGTGATGTTCGTGAAGAACGACCCGGAAGAGAACTGGGTGAACGGTTCGCTCGGTGAAGTACAGGCGATCAGCGCCACCGGTGTGATCGTGAAGCTCGACAGCGGGGCCATCGTGACGGTCGAGGCGCAGGAGTGGCAGCAGCTCGAGTATTGGTACGACGACGAGGCCGACGAAATCCGCCAGAAGGTGGTTGGCCGCTACACACAAATGCCGCTACAGCTCGCCTGGGCTGTCACGATTCACAAGAGTCAGGGACTCACCTTCGATCGCGTACATGTGCATCTGGGGCGCGGTGCGTTCTCGGCCGGGCAGACCTACGTCGCGCTCAGTCGCTGCCGCACCATGGAAGGGATGACGCTCGAGTCACCGATCGGCGCGGGTGATGTGCGCTGCGATCCGCGCGTCGTCGAGTTCATGGCGCGAATGGCATAATCCGCCACGCGCAGCGCCACTTGGGATGCGATTGCCCATCGGGCGCCGCGGACACGATCCGCTCGACGGCTTCCGCACCGAGGTGCTCGTAGAAGGCGCGGGCCCGGATGTTCTGCTCTAAGCACCACAGAAAGAGGCCCGCATGCGTCGCACGCTCGTGCGCGACATGCGCCACGGCCGTGAGCAAACCGCGACCGATGCCCGCCCCGTGGTGCGATGGCAGCACGTGCAGGTTGTCCACCAAGGTGCCCCACGTCGGGTCTTGGTCGATCGACGCAAAGGCGAAACCCACCGGCTCGCCATCGTGCTTCGCCAGCCAGCCGAAGTGCCGATCTGTCATCATCGACAGCTTGCTATGCCATACCTCGAGGCGGTCGGTGAGCAGATCGCCGTCGAGATAGGCATCGGAGAGAATACCGCGATACGCGCTGCGCCAGCTGGCACAGTGCAGCGCGACCACCGCATCGAAATCCGCCGCCGAGATGACGTGCAGCGTCACGGGCGTCTGGTTCATGAGTCGTTCACTCGGTGGGGAGTGCATCCTGAGCCCGCTACGGCCGCCAGCGGTGATACACTTCGCTGACCATACACCGTGTCTGCAAGCTCGACCCCTCACTCTGTGCCAGCAAGTCCTCCGTGAAGCCATACGAACGCCTCGCCGAAGCCGCCGCCCCTGATGGCACCGTCCTCACGCTGTACCGCCATGACGGGGCGTTCCTGCTGCGCATTGACGGCATCGAGCTCATGTCAACGCGCCGCTCACAGTCGGAAGTGCAGTTGGCCGAACTCGCCTGCCGCGGCCTGGCCGATCAGAAGGGAGTGCGCGTACTCGTGGGTGGACTCGGCTTCGGTTTCACGATGCGCGCGGCGCTCGAGCGATTGGGCCTCGACGCGCAGGTGATGGTGGCCGAGATCGTGCCTGAGGTCATCGCCTGGAACCGCAATCCCGAGTACGCTCTCTCGGGGGCGGCGATGAGCGACCCGCGGGTGCATATCCACCAAGGCGACGTGCTGCCGTTGCTCCGCGCGCACCTGGGCGTGTTCGACGCCATCATGCTGGACGTGGACAACGGGGCCGAGTCGCTGACCACCAAAGGGAACGCCAAACTGTATATCGATAGCGGCATACAATCGGCGATCGCCGCCCTGCGTCCCGGTGGTCGTGTGATCTATTGGTCGGCCGATGCCGATCCGGCGTTTGCGAAAGCGCTGCGCCGCAACGGTCTTACGGTGACCGCCGAGCAGAGCCGCGCGCATGGGAAGAAGGGCGCAGCGCACGAGCTCATTGTGGGGGAAAAGCGTCGGTAGCGTCCTCCGCGTCGCCAGCGGGCAGCTCCAGCACCATCGCCGCTTCCGCCTCGGGCAATCGCTCGGCGGAGCGCAGCTTCTTCTCCATCGCACGGCTGCGTTGACCGGTTTCCTCGATGGTGCGACTGGCGGTGTTCAACTGTCGTTGCACCTTGTCGAGTACATCGCCGAATTTACCGAACTCGGTTTTCACCGCGCCGAGTACGCGCCACACTTCGGCGGCGCGCTGCTCGACCACCAGCGTCTGAAAGCCCATGCGTAAGCTGGTGAGGATCGCCGCCAGCGTGGTCGGACCCGCCACCACCACGCGATACTGCTGCTGCAGATCGCTCACCACCGACGGATGCCGCAGCACTTCGGCAAACAATCCTTCGGTGGCGAGAAACATGATCGCAAAATCAGTACTCGCCGGCGGATGCACGTACTTGTCGTGAATTTCTTTGGCGGACCCGCGCACCGTGCGGATCAGCGCATCGCTGGCCGCCTGCACCGCGGCGACATCGCCCAGATCCGACGCGTCCTGCAGCCGCAGCCAATCTTCCTGCGGAAACTTGGAATCGATCGGCAACCACATGCAGCTGGCCGGATCATCGAGCGGCCCCGGCAACCGTACGGCGAACTCCACGCGCTCGGCGGTGTCCAGTCGGATGCACACGTTCTTGCTGTACTGCTCGGGTGTGAGCACTTGCTCCAGAATGGCCCCCAGCTGCACTTCGGCCCACGTGCCGCGCGCCTTGACGTTGGTGAGCACGCGCTTGAGATCGCCCACGCCCGTGGCGAGCTGCTGCATCTCGCCCAGTCCCTTATGCACGGTATCGAGACGATCACTCACGAGCTTGAACGATTCGCCGAGTCGCTTCTCGAGGGTGTCATGAAGCTTTTCGTCGACGGTACGACGCATCTCGTCGAGCTTGCGTTCGTTGCCTTCCTGGAGCTCACGCACGCGCTGATCGAGCGTGGCGCGGACGCGATCGAGTGAAGATTGCGTGGCGTCGATCGACTTGGTCACCTCTTCGCGCAGCTCACGCGCCGACAGCCGCGCTTCCTCGCGCGCGCTGCGCAGCTCGTCGCGGAGTTCACGGCGCGCGACGTCGGCGTCGGCACCGGTATTCGGGCGAACTCGTAAGATCTGCACGAGCAGCAGCACCACGGCGAGGACGGCACACACGAGGGTGAGAATCGCGACGAGGTCACCCATGCGACCCTTCCGGTGCCATGCCCGCCCGCAAGATTGCTTCGAGACCACTGCCCCGTCGCACGGTGCGCGACACGGCCGATCGCATTACCGACTCGTCGCCCACGATCAGGACGTGGCTCCGGGCGCGCGTGACCGCGGTGTACAGCAGCTCGCGGCCGAGCACCCGACTACCCTTGGCCGGCAACATCACGATCACGTTGGTGAACTCCGACCCCTGCGCCTTGTGCACCGTCATGGCCCACGCCGTTTGCGTTTCGGGCAATCGGGCTGGCTGAACCGCGCGCGTGATACCCTCTGGCCCAGGGAAGTGCACGAGCAGCTCGCCATCGGTGTCCCAGGCCACCCCTACATCGCCGTTGAACAGCTGCGTGCCGTAGTCGTTCGCGATCACCATGACTGGACGCCGATGATACCAGCGCTCGGTGATCACGGTGCCCTGACTGCGCAGCCAGCGCTCGACTTCGGCGTTCATGCCAGCCACGCCCCACGTGCCTTCGCGCTCGGCGCAGAGTACGCGAAACCCCTCGAGGGCGGTGAGGGCGGCCGCCGGCGTGGCGGCCGCCAGACATGTTTCCAGATGCGGCACCAGGTGCGCCAGCAACTCAGCCCGATCGTGAGGCGCGGGCACCCAGCGCACATCGGCGCGTGCTACGTCGTGTACGACCGCGGAGAGGGCGACCGCGTCGCCGGCGAGAATCGCGGTGGCCGCGTCGCCGATGGCCGGATGCGCTTCAAACCGGTAGCTGCGGGTGAGCCGCTGCACGCTGGCGTGCAGCGCGTTGCCGCTCCCGAGATCGTGCGCGACGCGACAGATCGCCCCCAACACGTCGCCCGCTTCGACGCTGGACAGCTGATCCTGATCGCCCACCAGCAGCAGCGTGGCGTGCGACGGAAGGGCGGCCACCAGCGCATCCATCAGCAGCACGTCCACCATGCTCGCTTCATCGAGAATCACCAGGTCGTACGGCAACGGCGTGCCGGCGCGCGACCAGAAACGATCGCGATCGGGCTGATAACCCAGCAACCGGTGCACCGTGCGCGCACGCTGCGGCACGCGCGCGCGGACCTCCGGTGAGGCCTTCATGCCATCGAGTCGCAGGCGGACCGACTCCGACAGCCGGGCTGCCGCCTTCCCGGTTGGTGCGGCCAACGCCACGCGCAGCTCGGGGTCGCGCTCGAGGGTTTCGACGAGCAGTTCGGCAATACGCGTGGTCTTGCCCGTGCCCGGACCGCCGGTAATCACGCGGAACGTGGGTTCACGCAGGGCCCGCGACGCGCGAATGCGCGCCGCAATCTGCATGGCGATACGCTGCTCCGCGTCGAAGTACCGGCGGAACTGCACCAGCGATCCACGCAGCACCAACGGTGCGACGGGATGGCCATGTTCGGCGTGCCCGTTGGTTGCGTGACCGTTCACCGAGTGCACGACCGACGGCACCGCTTCCAGCGCGGCGCGCCACCAATCGGCCTCACGACCAACCAGCAGTGCCACCACGGCGTCGATCGCACTTCGGGCATTGACACGTTCATTCTCACCGTCGGTGGCGTTGACCGAGGCGAGTTCGCGCGTCAGCTCGGTCACTTCGGCGGCAAGATCGATCAGCGACAGGGCGCTGTGCCCATCGTCGCGCGCCCGGGACAGCAGCGCCACGGCGATGGCGATGGGCACGGCGGCGTCACCATGCACGCCCGCGCGCCGAAGCGTGAGTTCGCCGAGCGCCCGGTCGCTGGCGGACAGCAGATAGTGCGCGATCGCCATCTCGAAGAAGGCCGTGAGGTTGATCGGCGCACTCATGGCGTGCCTCCGAAGGCGCGATCGAGCGCGTGTAGCAGCTCGGCGGTGGGTGTATCGGTAAACCAACCGTCGGGCCCGGAGGCGCCGATACCGCGCAGGAACGCATAGGTGACCTGTCCCCAGTGTACGCGCGCGTCATAGCCGGGCTGTCGTTCGCGCAGGTGCCGGTGCAGCGCCACCAGATACACGTGGTATTGCAACGTGTAGTGCGCGGCGTGCATCGCGTGGCTGAGCGCCTCGGGCGCATAATCGGCGTCGTTGGCACCCAGCCAGTTCGATTTCCAGTCGAGAAGGTGCCAGCGCCCCTCGTGCTCGAACGCGAGGTCGATGGAACCGGTGAGATAGCCACGGAACTGATCGTCGCGCAGCCGGCGTAGCATCGGCGCGTACTCGCGCGCGTGGGCCGAGCCATACGTCTCGAGGGCGCTCGCCACCGCCGCCATCGAGAAGGCGCGCACGGGCATGGTAAAGCGCCACTCGCGCAACGTGGCCTCGGTCGGCACTGCGCGCAGCGCAAAGCCCGCCTCGGGAATTTCGGCGCAACAGACGGTGTCGATCATCGCTCGGATGTGCGTCGGTGTCCATCGGCCGTCGCGTGGCACCGTCACGCCGTACGCGCGCAGAGCGTCCTGCACGTGCGCGTCGGTGGTCGCCGTGGGCTTCGTGAAGTCGGTGTGCTCGAACAGGCCGTGCAGCACGTTGCCGATATCGGCACCGGCCGGCACGCCGCGGAAGCCGGCCACATGCGAGGCCGTACGCCGCACCTCGTCGGGCTGCAGGATGTCGTCGACATCGCGGCTGTCCACGTGCGACACGTTGCGCGTGAGCAGGGTGAAGCTGCTGCTGCGCCAGATCGCGAGCTGACCCGGCGCCGCCGTGAACGTGAGCGGTGCGCGGCGTGCGGGCGGCTCGACCGGGGCCGGGGCCGGCAACGACGGCGCCTGCAGCACCACGTCGGCGATACCCATCGTGCCGGCGCTGGCGGTGATCAGCGTATCGATTACCTCGTGCTCCACCGTGTCACCACCACCCTGAATGAGCCATCCGAGCGGCGACGCGGCGGCGTCGGAGAAGGTGCCCCACGTCACGTAGCAACGGGACTCGGCGCGCGTCAGCGCCACGTACGTGAGACGCAGATCTTCACCGAGCTGTTCGCGCTGCTTCTGTTCATTTCGCTGCGCCTGCATTGGCGATCCGATATCGAGGACCATGCCGTCGTCGAGCGGCGTGAGCGAGTACGGCACATCGAGCGCCTTCGGCGCGAACGACTTGGTGCGCCAGAGCGTGGGGCAGAACACGACGGGCCACTGGAGTCCCTTGGCCTTGTGAATGGTGAGGATCTGCACCGCATCGGCATCGCTTTCCAGCCGCATCTCGCGACGTTCCGGCGTGATGGCGGAGCCGCGTTCACTCGCCACCCAGTCGAGCACCGCGTCGGGCGTGAGCGCCGAGACCGCGTCGGCCTCCTGCAGAATCTCGAGGACATGCCGCACGTTCGTGACGCGCCGGTCGCCATCGCGCAGCGACAGGAGTCGCGCCGTGGAACCGCACTCGTTCATCAGCCACGCCAGCGCCGTGGCGCCACCATGTCGCAGCCACATCGTTCGTGCCCGAACCAGCCGATCGAGCACGCCGTCCAGCGCGCCGTTCCCGTCGTTGCGCAGGGTCTCGGCCACCGCCACGGCGTCGCATCCCCAGAGGCGCGTGGCCATCGCCGACCGCACCGCCGCCCCGTCGCGCGGAGTAGCAACCGCTTCGGCCAGCCGCACGAGCTCACCGGCTTCTTCGCTAGCCAGCACATCCTGGTTGGCACCCACCACACACGGAATGCCCGCCGCGTCGAGCGACGTTTTGACCTCCTGCGCCTCCGCATTCGTGCGCACGAGCACGGCCATCTCGCCTGCACCGAGGCTGTTGGCCATCAGGCGTTGCATTTCCACGGTGACCGCCCGAATGGCCAACGTGGTACCCTGATCCTTCCCGATGCTGTTCTTCGATGTGTTGTACGCCTCGCCCACCCACATCCACTCCAACGCGTGCCGGCCGTCACCCGCGAGGGCCTCGGGGAAACGCACCTGATTCGCGGCCGTGACCTCGGGCATGCCGATCAGCTTGGGGCTGCAGGCGAACGGCTCGGGGTTGTTGCGAAACAGCTGCGTGACGCCGCGCACCATCGCATCGGTGCTACGGAAGTTGGTGAGCAACGTGTAGCGTCGTTCGATGTTCGCGGCGGCCTTGAGATAGGCGTGCACATCGGCGTTCCGGAACGCGAAGATGGATTGCTTCGGATCGCCGATCAGGAACAGCGGACACCCAGTGAATGCGGTCGAGAAAATCGGAAACTGGGTGGGATCGGTGTCCTGGAATTCGTCGATCAGCGCCACGCGGAAGCGCTCGCGGATCCGCGAGGCCAGCAGGCCCCCCGATCCTTCGGCCACCAGAATGTCGTGCAGACGGCGCAGGAGATCGTCGAAGCCCATGAGATGACGCGTCTGCTTCTCTTGCTCGAATGCCTTCGACACCGTAAGCACGAAGTCCTTCAGCAGCTGGGGGGCGAACTCGGGCGCCGCGTCGATCGTGGTGCGCGGATGTCGCAGGTACGGCCGTACCAGATTCTTGATCCACGCGGTCGGATCATCCCCGTCGTCAGAAATCAGCGCGGCAGCCTCGGGGATGTGCAGCACGCGACGGCGCATCCAGTCCTGCGTGAGGCGCTGCAGGATGTCGGTGTCGTCTTCGAGGAACGTACCGCCGAAATGCACGCGACTTTCCAGCGCGCTTTCGGAGAGCACGCGATGACAGAAGCCATGAATGGTGGACACCCCGAGCTCGTCGAGCGCACCGAGGGCGGCACGCACGATGGGCGCACCGGCGCTTCCGTGCCGCTCGCGCAGCACGAACAGATCGTCGTTGCCCGCATCGCGCGGTGGCGGCGTGTCAGACCAGACACGATCGGCCTCGCGGAGCGCCGCACGGATGCGACCGATCAGTTCCTGCGTGGCTTTCTCGGTAAAGGTGACCACCAGAATCTGACCGAGATGCTCCACCTTCCGTTCGAGGAGCATCCGCAGCACGAGTCGGGTAATCGCGAACGTCTTGCCGGTGCCGGCGCTGGCTTCCACGAGCGTGATGCCGGGCTCCAGCGCCACACCGAGCGCATTGAAGGGCATCATAGGCCGGCCCCCGCCACCATGCGCGGCGACCACGATGGTTCGAACAGCATGGTCGTGAGACGCACGAACTCCGACTCAGAAGCAGCAAACGCCAGTGTGTCCCGGAAGCACAGCTGCAGATACGGATCCGACTCGTCGCCGGGGGCGCCGAAATCGTTTCCCGTGAATGCGGCGGCGGCCTTCGTGATGGGGAGCTGCGTCTTGGCGCGAGACTTCGGATTCAGCGCGATCTTTTCGTTGTGCACTATCGATGCCCGATAGGCTTCGGCCGCATTCGGAAAGAATGGCAATGGAGCGCGACGCGCATCGTGCATGGCACTGATCCAGCCGTCCAGAATTGCGGTGGCGTCGGGCACTTCGATCATCGACTCGACGATCGCCTTCTCCTTCTTGCTGTCGGGATACGTGAGCACCGTGGTGCCCGGTACCTCTGCTCCCTGCTGCTTCGCCGCACACATCACGACGTGCTCCACCCACGCCACGATGCGGTGCCGTGCCGAGACGCTTCCCGTGCGCACGACGTATCGGACGCTCTCGATCACGCCCTCCACCGCGCCGGTGATACGCCAATCGGTGCCGAGGACCGTGAGCGCGGCGCTCGTGCGGGTACCCTCGGGCAACGCGTCGATGACCGGTCGCGCTTCGTTCTCCAGACGCGCGAACCACGACGCGCCGAGGGCGCCGGGCGGGAGCTTGCCCGTTGCCACCATCTGACGCTGCATCCACTCGGCATCGCGACGGCCACTCATCACCGCGCGCAGCATGTCGGCGCGCACACCGCCCTGCTTCAACTTGTTGAGCCAGTGCAACTCACTATCCGGGCTGTCGGTCTCACCAGCGTCGGGGAGACGCAGTCGCAACAGCTGCTCGCAGAACCACTGCGACGGATTGCTCCAGAAGCCGGTCAGGTTGCGCAGCGCAATCTCGGCCACATCGTCGGTTACGAGATCGGGCACCGTGTCGACAAAGAACGGGAAGCCCTCGGCAGCCGCCGGGCCCGACGCCTTGCCCGCCAACGGCGAGAAGGTGATCAAACGCGGATCGTCGGTACTCACATAGCGATCGCTGAACGCCTGCAGCGGATGATGCAGCACGAGATTGGCCCGTGCGCTGCCATTGGTGCGTCGATCGAGGTGGTCGAGCAACTCATCGACCACGATCGAGGGCGCCCGCGCCGCGTTGTCGCGGGGATCGTTTCCGCTGTAGGTGAGCACCACGCGCGACTCGGCGGCCATGAGCAGGTCGAGAAAGAGCTGCCGGTCGTCGTCGCGCAGATTGCGGTCACCGTCGCGCGCTTCGCACGACAGCAAGTCGAACGCCGGTCGGCGGTCGCGCCGCGGGAACGCGGCATCGTCGAGGCCGGCCACGGCGATCACTTTGAATGGCACGCTGCGCATCGGCTTGAGCGCGGCCACCGTGACGCGGCCACTGAGAAACCCTGAGCCGAAGCTGTCGTCGGCGAGCTCCTGCTCCAGCCAGTCGCGCACCACGCTGAACGGGACGAGCGCGGTGTATCCGGCCTGCTCGGCCGTGGTGGCCAGGGCCTGCATGACGAGACGCACCGTATTCAGCCCCTCGCGCTCGTCGGCCGACGTGGGCTGCACCATGGCGTCGAGGAATGACGAGAGGGCGGCCGTCCACTCGGCAATTGACCGCGACTGCCGCCACGACTGCAGCGTGACCGCGAGCGTATCGATCCATAGCGACAGCGCCGCCATCGCCGCCGGATCACCGATCGTGTCACCGGCTTGCGGCAGCACGCCCAACACCATTTCCGGTACCGCACCGGCCATCTGCCCCAGCAGCAACCGATCGAGACCGGTGCGCCAGGTGGGCATGTCGGCCGTCGGCAGCGCGAGACGCTCGAGGGCCTCACTGTCGTAGCCCCAGCGCACGTTGGCCTCGCGCGTGAGCTGCGCGAGATACTCCACTTGGCCCTCGTCGAGGCCGGCTGCCGTGTGGATGGCCGGCTGTTCCAGCACACCGAACACTTCGGAATGCGTGAGGCGGCCGCCCTCGAGTGAGAGGAGCCGCAGCACGGCGGCGGCCACCGACTCGTCGCGACGTCGGCGATCGGCCACCGTAAACGGCAGGTGCACCGATCCGTCGTTCGCGCCAAATACCGACTGCACGAGCGGCGCCCAGTCGCTGATGTCCGGCACCAGCAGCAGCACCTCGTGCGGCTTGAGCGTGCGATCGGTCACGAAGGCGTGGCCGATCTGATCGCGAATGATCTCGAGCTCGCGCAGCTTCCCGTGCGCCGCGTGCACGCGTAGCGACGTATCGTCGGCGGTGAGCGCGAGGGCGCTCGCTCCATCAGCATGGCGATCGCCCGTTCCCGCCAATTCCTGCTGCAACCGCTCAAGCAGCGTATCCGCGCCTTTGGCCGACTCGTCAGTCAGCGCGACGATGGTCGCGCCCTGCGCCACCAGCAGGCGCTGCAGCACTTGCCCCTGACTGCCGAACGCCGTGGCCAGCGGATGCGGTGCGGCTGACGTCGAATGGTCCGGCAGCAGCGCAGCATATACCACGACCTCGGTGTGCCGCGCGATCGCCGCCAGCAGCTCGATGATGCGAGGCGGCAGCGAGCTCACCCCGAACACGGAGACCCGTGACGGCAGCGACAGTGAACCGGGCGCCGCCGCATGGATATGCGCCAACAGTCGCGTGAGCCGGTGCGCGCCGTGTTCAGCGTCATTCGCGCACAGTGCGCGCCACAGTGCCGCCTGCCAGCGCTCATGCGGCGCATCGAGCGGATGCTCGCCGCGCTCCCACGCCTCGAGCAGATCGTGCCGAAACAGCTGGTAGTCGTCGAACCGTGCGGCCACTTGAGCGGCGAGGCCGAAACGCATGCGGTCGTCGCCGTCGCTGAGATAGCGAGACAATGCCGCATAGCGAGGGTCACGGAGCTCCACGTCGCGCAGCAGGGCATCCACCCGCCACGTCATCGACTCGCGCGAGAACGGATCGACGTCGCGCTCCGACATCCCCACCGAGGCGGCCAGCGAACGTACGAAACGCGCCGGGAACGGCAGCGCCACCGAACCCGCACAACCCAGCGCATCGGCCATCGCGAGCGTGAGCCATTGCCGCATGCCTTGGCTTTGCACCACGATGATTTCCGTGTCACGCGGCGGAAGCGGAGCTGCTTGCAGGCGCGCGATCAGATGATCACGCAGCACGCCCAGTCGTGGGGCGATATACACATTCATGATTGGGATTCTAACGTGTGAAGAGCCCACAAACGCATCCTGGAGTCACGCGGGGTTCCGCATGACTCCAGGATAGTCGCCGGGTCTGACAATGACCTGCCGACGAGCCAGACTTACTTCGAACCCGCCTTCGTGGCCGGCGCGATCGGACGGTTCGGAACCACCGGACCGTCGCGCTTGGTCGGGTACGTCTCGGCCAGCGTGTTGCCGTCGTACAGGCGACCGTTCTTCATGACGAACTTGATTTTGTTCGTGTTCCGCAAGTCGGCCAGGGGATCGGCGTCGAGCACCACGAGATCGGCCAGCTTGCCGACTTCGATCGAGCCGACGTCGCCTTGCAGTCCGATCGCCTGCGCGCCCATCGCCGTGGCGGTGCGCAGCGCTTCCATTGGCGTCATGCCACCCGACGCCATGGCCCACAGCTCCCAGTGGTAGCCAAGGCCCTGCAACTGGCCGTGGCTGCCGATGCCGAGCCGTCCACCAGCGCGCAGGATCTTCGTGGCTTCGGTGGCGAGCTGCGGAAAGATGTACTCCTCATCGCGGAACCAGCCGCCGGCCGTGCCGCCGCCCGGCATCGACGCCATCCGACGACGCGTCTTGAGTGCCAGTTCCTCGTACGCCGTGAAGCGCTGGAGCTTCGGGTCGCCGTACGGATTTTCCTTGGTGTAAAAGTAGTTCTCGCCCCACGGGCCGCCGTAGTTCACCAGCAGCGTGGGCGTGTAGGTGCGCTTCGACCACGCCATGAACGTCGTGACGTCGCTCCCCAACGGGACGATGCCCATCGAGTGCTCGAGGCCGGGATAGCCATCGATCGTCTCGCTGAGATTGAGCTTCACGTCGAGCGAGCCTTCCGTGGTGGGCATGAGCTGCTGCTCGCGCGCCGCCTTAATGATCCACTGGCGCGTCTGACGCACGCCGGCCACGTACATCTTGATCGTCTTGGTGTCGTAGTAGCTGCTGTAGCGCTTGAGAATGCTGCGCGCATGCTCCTGGTCGCGGATGAGATCGCGATCGAAAATGCCTGGGCCGGTCGAGTAGATCCGCGGGCCGATGATCTGACCGGCATCGACCATGTCCTGATACGTCAGCACGTCCGTGGTGGCGGTCTGCGGATCGCGCGTGGTCGTGACACCGTACGCAAGGTTTGCCAGATACGCCCACGGCTGCGTTTCGTGAATGGTGCCGCGTTCGGCGCGCAGGTGCGCATGCGTATCCACGAAGCCCGGCACGATGGTGGCACCCGCCATATCCATCGATGTGGCATCAGACGGGACCGTCACGCTGCCCGCGGCGCCCACGGCGGTGATGCGGTTGTTCGTGACCACGATGTCGCCGCGCGCGATGACCTCGTCGCCCTTCATCGTGATGATCCGGGCATTGCGCAACACCATGGTGCCGCGCGGAATGTCGCGCGTGGCCTGAATGAGCACGCGCTGCTCGGCGGGCGCGTACGGGCGCGGGCGTACGCTGTCGGCCACGGTGGAGTCGCGACGCGAGGTGGCGATGGCGGCGTCACGGGCTGCGGCCGAGTCGAGATCATACACGACGTGCGCGTTACCGATCGACCAGTGCACGCGCTTGCCAGTGCTGCTCCATGCCGGGAACTGGCCACCGATGTCAGTGAGCCGCTTCACCGGCACCGCAGCGGTGTTCGGATCGGCCACGCTCACCGACGGCTGTGTCCCGCGCGGCGGCACGACCACCGTGTAGAAATCCTGATTGATCTGCGCCAGCGCCGTCTCGCCGTTCGGCGACATGAGCGTGAGCGTGGCCGACGGCCCCGGCGTATTGGGCTCCTCGGCGTCGCGCTGCAACATCAGCTCGGACGGGTTCACGTCATGATCGTCGACATTGCCGCCGGCTGCTGGTCCGGTCACGCGCAGATGTCGCTGTTCGTCACTGCCGTCCCAGCGAATCGACACGAGGCCGTTGGCGTTCGACGACAGATAAATACGCGACGTATCCTTGGCGAAATGCGGCACACTGCGCCCTGCGGCGCGCGCGATCACGATGGGCTCACTGCCACCGACGGCGGTGGGGGTGGCCGGATACCACACGATGTTCGTGGGCGCGGTCACGCCGGTCTGATCCCGACGACCCTGCGCCGCCGTCTGCGTGAGCACGATGCGCGTGCCGTTCGGCGACCACACCGGCTGCCGCAACGTGCCCACGACCTTGCTGAGCAGTACCGGCGCCACGGCACGCGGCGACACCGCCGCCTTGTACAGGCGACCGCCATCATCAGCCCAGGTGACCCACGCCAACGACTTACCATCTGGCGACCAAGCCGGCTCTGACTCGACGCTGCTGAGCGTGGACACGCGACGCGGCGTGCCGCCGGGATAGTCCATCACGTACAACTTCTCGAGCGCGACGAACGCGAGTTGCTTGCCGTCGGGACTCGGCACTGCGTCGCGGATCTGCCGCACCGTGAACTGCGTGCTGTCGGAGATCGGATACTTGAACGCGAGCTCCGGTCCGGCCTCGAGCGAGGCCTGCACGCGGAACGGGATCTCCGTCTGTCCGCTGCCGTCG
>CAITQY010000344.1 GCA_903894655.1 uncultured Gemmatimonadota bacterium | reverse complement strand
GATGGTGCCGCTCCCTAAGCCGTCGGTCGATACTGGCGCGGGGCTCGAGCGTATTGCCGCCGTCATGCAGGTCGTCACGAATAATTTCCACACCGATAGCTTCCGTCCGCTGATTGCGAAGGTGGAAGAGGTCGTGGGAATCGGCTACCCGTACCGTCCGGGCGTCGGCCTTGGCACTGCCGTCGGCAAGGATGGACGTGAGATCGATCCGGCGTCGTTCCGCGTGATCGCCGACCATGCGCGGGCGACGGCGTTTCTGCTGGCCGATGGTGTCTTCCCGAGTAACGAAGGGCGCGGCTACGTGCTGCGCCGCATTCTGCGCCGCGCTGTGCGGCACGCCTGGCTGCTCGGGCGCCGCGAGCCCACGCTGGTGCACGTGGTCGACGTCGTCATCGAAACGATGCGTGACCTGTATCCCGAGCTGCATGTGCGCCGGAAGCACATCCTCGAGACCACGCGGGCCGAGGAAGAGCGCTTCCTCACGACGATCGATGCGGGCATGACGCGCTTCGAAGAGCTGGCGCCGGCGGCATCCACGCAGGGGTCGACGACCATGCGCGGCACGCTGTCGGGTGAGGACGCCTTCCGTCTGTATGACACGTTTGGCTTCCCGATCGACCTGACCGAGCTGATGGCACGTGAGCGCGGTTACCTCGTCGACATCGCCGGCTTCGAGCAGTCGTTGTCCGCGCAGCGCAAGCAGTCGCAGGACGAGCGGAAGTCGCGGCAGATCACCGTGAGCGCCGACGATTTCGGCGATCCGACCCAGTGGACGCACGATCAGCAGCTTGCCGCCAAGCTGGGCCGTTTCGTGGGCTACGACGTGACCGAAGCGGACACGGTCGTGACCGCCGTGCGCGCGCTGCCGGATGGCCGTGTCGCGGTGATGCTGCGCGAGACACCGTTCTACGCGGAGTCGGGTGGACAGGTCTCGGATCATGGCACCATTACCGGCCCCGGCTGGTCGGTGAGTGTGTCCGAAGTCAAGAAGCTTGATGGCCGCATCGCCGCCATCGGGACGGCCACCGGTGAGATCACGTTCGGGCAGGCGCACGCCGTGGTACTGCGTGAGCGGCGTCATGACACCGAGCGCAACCACACCGCAACGCACCTCCTGCATGCGGCCCTGCGCAATGTGCTGGGCGAGCACGTGCATCAGGCTGGATCGCTGGTCTCCCCAGACCGTTTGCGATTCGACTTCACACACCATGGTCCGCTCACGCCTGACCAGCTCGTCGCGATCGAAGCGCAGGTGAATACGGGTATTTGGACGGCCGCGCCAGTCATGACTCGCGAGTCGGCATACGCCGAGGCCGTGGCACAGGGCGCGATGGCTCTGTTCGGCGAGAAGTACGGCGATGTGGTACGGGTGGTCGAGATTCCCTCGCTGTCGGTCGAGCTGTGCGGCGGAACGCACGTCCGGAACACTGCCGAAATCGGCCTGATGCGCATTGTCTCTGAAGGCGGCGTGGCCGCTGGGGTACGCCGCATTGAGGCGGTGACCGGGCCGCGTGCTTTCCAGTTCCTCGCGGATCGCGAGCGGGCGCTAGTGCAGGTGGCGACGCGCCTCAAGGTGCCGATGGCCGGCACCGCCACGAACATTGAGCAGATCGAGAAGAAGCTCGATGCCCTGATCGACGAGCGAAAGCAGCTGGAAAAGCGTCTCGATGAGGCCATGCGGGGCGGCGTGTCCGGTGGCGGTGTGGCGCAGCAGTTGGCCAGTCAGGCCACCGAAGTGAGCGGTGTGCGATTCCTCTGCACGCGGGTCGACGTGGTTGATGTGAAGGCGCTGCAGGCGCTCGGCGATTCGCTCCGGGAAGCACTCGGCAGCGGCGTCGCGGTGCTGGGCGCCGTATTGGCTGATGGCAAGGGCGCGCTGTTGGCCGTATCGACCGACGACGCGCGCGATCGGGGGCTGCGTGCTGACATCGTCGTGCGTGAGGTGGCGGCGACGGTCGGCGGACGTGGTGGCGGCAAGCCGCACATGGCGCAGGCTGGGGTCGAGGCTGACAGCCTGGATGCGGCGATCGCCGCGGCGGCTGGAATCTTCTCTCGCCTGGCATCCGCCGGGTGAGCGCGACGAACGACGCGGTACGCACCATGGACATGCTCGTGACCACGGTTGGTGGCTGGTTCGACGCCTTGATGCCCGCACCGCCGGAAGGACTGCGGGTTCGTCTCGCGGCGTTGCTGCAGCCGTTCGCGCATCTGCCCGTGCAGCAGGTGCCGGAGGCCTGCCTCGACGCGGGAGAGCAATTGCTTGAGGAGTTGTTGGCGTCCGGGTCGACGTCGCGTGCGACCGCGCTCGACCTGCTCGCGGTCGATTCGCTCATTACGTACGCCTTCCAAGCCGCTGCTGATGAGCCGGCGCTGATGGAAGCGCGGACAGCTCGCGCCCTTGCCAGAATCGCGGCGCTCCCCGGATCGTTGGGCGCCTGAACAGTCGCCCGCAAGCGATCGCCGCATTGCCGCCACACGCCAGCAGGAGGGACGCGTTTTGATCGATATTCATTCGCACCTGCTGCCGGGCGTCGATGACGGTTCTCCGTCACTCGACGTCTCGATTCCCGTCCTGCAGCGATTTGCGGCTCACGGGGTCACGATCCTCGTGTGTACCCCGCACCTCAATGCGAGTCAGGCGGCAAGCGCGCCCTATGCGCGGCATCGCGAACTACTGGGGCAGTTGCAGGCTTTGGCGCCGGCCGGCCTCGAGCTTCGGCTTGGGTGGGAGATCATGCTGGATAGTCCTGGGGTCGACCTGACGGCGCCGGCATTGTGCTTGGGCAACTCCCGCGCGCTCCTCGTTGAATTCACCCGAGGCGGTCTGCCTCGGGGAGCCACCAGCGAGCTGCGTCGCATTGCCCGAAGCGGGCGAACCCCCATTCTGGCGCATCCGGAGCGGTATTTCGGGTGCACCCTCGAGCTCGTTCGGGAATGGCGAGCGCTTGGCGTGGTCATTCAAACTGACGCGTCGGTGCTGATGGGACGTGGGGGCCCGGCCGATCTCGCCAGGGCGATGCTGACGGAAGGACTGATCGATATTCTGGCCTCGGACAATCACGGCGATGCCCGCTCGCTCGGTGCCGCGCGGGACTGGCTCGCCGAGCGAGGGGCTGAGGAGCAGATGGATCTGCTCCTTCGGGTCAACGCCGAGCGCGTTCTCGGTGACGAGGATCCGCTTCCGGTTCCCTCCCTTCGGGCCGGACTTCTTGGGCGTATCAAGCGCATATTCGGTCGCTGACGCGATCGATTCCTGAACCAATACCGAGCCATGACTCACGCCGATCGAGGCCCTGAGAACCCGCCAGACGCGTCCGTTGCGCCGTTGCTGGCTGCCCTGACCGAACTCGCCGAGACAGCCGGGCGGGTCGCGCATGACCTGGCTCCTGAGATCGAGCGCGCACTCGGCATGGTCCGTACGACGGTGAGGCAGGGGGGCACCCTGCTGTTTTGCGGCAATGGCGGCTCGGCCGCCGACGCCCAGCACATGGCCACCGAGTACGTGGTCCGGTACATGCGGACCCGTCGCGCCTACCCGGCGATCGCGTTGACGACGGACACGTCGCTGATCACGGCGGCAGGCAACGATCTCGGCTTCGATCACATATTTTCTCGCCAAATTGAAGCGCTCGGAAAACGTGGAGATCTTTTGATCATCCACTCGACGAGCGGGAATTCACCGAACGTCCTTCGCGCGGCTGAGGCCGCGACGGCGCTTGGTATTCCGGTGCTGGCGTTGACGAAGCGAGACGGCGGGGCGCTTCGGCTGCTGGCGGATCACACCATTGTCGTGCCGACGGATCGAACCGACCGCGCGCAGGAAATTCACCTGTGCATCCAGCACGCGATCTGTGACGCGATCGAGCAAACGCTGTAAAGCGGACTTCTTACATCGACTCCAACCGCATATTTTAGATGCGGTTAACCAGCCGTATCTCATGTATTTTCACCGGACAGGATCAGTATGATTTCACTGAAAGGGAAGCGGGCGCTGGTGACTGGCGGCTCTCGCGGAATCGGGGCTGCAGTGGCTCGCCTGCTCTCGGAGGCAGGAGCTGATGTTGGTATCGCCTACCGGAGTCGTTCTGCCGATGCCGACGCGGTGTTGACAGAGATCACGAATCACAAAGTGAAGAGTTTTGCCTACATGGGCGACTTATCAACAAAAGAGGCGAATGAGGCCTTTGTGGATAAGGCGCATCAACTCTTCGGCGGTGTGGATATCTATGTGGGAAACTCCGGATTTTGGCCGCCAGATCCGCTTCCCGTCTCGGTGCTCGATGACGAGCGGTGGCGCTTCACGATGGCCACGAATCTGGACGGGATGTTCTACGGAGCACGGGCCGCGGCGCGTGTCATGAGCGACGGCGGTCGGATGATTTTTGTCTCTAGCACGGCGGGGCAGCGGGGGGAGGCGGGCCATGCCGACTATGCCGCGACCAAGGGCGCGATGATTTCCTTCGTCAAGTCTCTCGCGGTCGAGCTCGGTAGCCGAGACATCACGGTGAACTCCGTGGCACCGGGGTGGGTCGACACGGAGGCCGTGGAGAAGCCCTTTGCCGCTGGACGAGCTCGGATCGAGGCCGCCATCCCGTTGGGGCGGGTCGCGTCACCGTCGGACATCGCCGGACCGATCCTCTTCCTGGCCAGTCCACTGGCTCGCCACGTGACCGGCGAGATCCTGAATGTGAATGGCGGGAGCGTGCTCTGCGGATAGCGCGCTCAGCTGCTGGCCATGCATGGCGCGCTCCTGGCCAGGTCATCGAAATCGCTCGTACGCTCCAGCAGGCCGGTTTCGAAACCTGGTGTGTCGGCGGAGCCGTACGCGACGCGCTGCTGGGCGAGGCGCACCTCGACTGGGATCTCGCCACCGCGGCGACCCCGGCGCAGGTGCGCAAGCTCTTCCGGCGCACGGTTCCCGTCGGGATTGAGTTCGGCACGATCGGTGTGCTCGACCACCACAACGTGATGCATGAAGTCACGACCTTTCGCCGCGACGTGAAGACCGATGGCCGTCACGCCGTCGTCGAGTTCGGTGCCTCACTCGATGAGGATCTGGCCCGTCGCGATTTCACCATCAACGCGATCGCGTACGATCCGATCGACCATCGCCTGCACGACCCGTTTGGTGGGCAACTCGACTTGACGCGCCGGGTGGTTCGGGCGGTGGGCGAGGCCGAGGCACGGCTGCGCGAAGACCGACTCCGGGCACTCCGGGCGATCCGGTTCGCGGCGCGTTTCCGCTTCGAGATCGAGTCGGAGACCTGGAATGCCATCGTGGGCAGTGCGCCGTTTCTTCCTCGACTGTCGCCGGAGCGCGTGAAGCAGGAGCTCGAGAAGACGATGGAGCAGGTGCTGGCGCCCTCCACGGCGTTTGCGCGCTGGCGCGACGCCGGGGCGTTTGCCTCGGTGGTGCCGACGCTCGCGCAGGTGCGTGACGAGACGCTGCGTGCCGTTGATGCCCTCCCTCGTCCCGGTTTGTCCGGTCGTCCGCTTCGGAAGACGCTGCGCATGGCGGCGCTGTTCAGCGAGGCGGGAGGGAAGCAGGCGGAGCGCGCCCTGCGTGATCTTCGGTTTTCGAATCAGGACATCGCCAATATCTCGGTGCTCGTAGACCGGTGGGCTCGCTTCGGGCCCCCGCTCACGCAGGCGGTGGCTGCTGGCGCGTTGCCGCACGACGCGGCGTTGCGGCGACTCGCGGCGGAGATCGGGCGCATGCGGGTCGCCGCCTTCGTGCGCCTGGCGGCGGCCCATTGGAGCGCGGTTGGCGGGGTGAGCCCGGCTGTCGTCCGTCGGCTATACCGTCGCATGATCACGATCGCGTTCCGCGAACCGATCGAGCTCGCGGATCTCACGGTCGATGGCGACGACCTGCGCAGTGCCGGTATCGCCACCGGTCCGGCGCTGGGGCGAATCCTGCACGCCCTCCTGCAGATGGTCATCGACGAACCGGCCGCCAATACGCGCGAGGTGCTGCTTGGGGCGGCGCGCGAGCTTGCGCTCCTTCCCGAGCCCTCGTGACGGGCCGCCTGAGCCTTCAGATGCGAAGCAATCTGTCGCCGGTGGTCGACGACGAGGCGGGACGATTCCGAGCGGCCCTGCCTGATCTTCGTGAGCCGGTCGGGCCGCTGCGCGTGTCCCGGGCGACGTACGGCGTCGTAGAGAGCACGGTAGCGCTCGCTGCCGCGGCCAGGCGTGGATTGCGCGCACCCGCACCGACGAGCGCCCAATGAGCGGAACGCTGTTCTCCGCCAGTGCCCGGGAACCGCTCGCCGCGCGAATGCGCCCGGAGCGCCTGGAAGACGTGGTTGGGCAGCAACATCTG
>CAITQY010000343.1 GCA_903894655.1 uncultured Gemmatimonadota bacterium | reverse complement strand
GTGAACTCATGCGCTATCTCGTGGGCACCAAGGCGCTCAACGCGCAGGTCACGGTGATTCCCATGAAGAACTACACGCGCGCCATGTGGTTCGACGAAACGGGCATTCCGCGCGTGAATCCGTCGCCGAATCTGCGCACGCTCGACGCCGAGCTGCTGTATCCAGGCACGGTGTTCTTCGAAGGCACCAATGCCACCGAAGGACGCGGCACCGACGCGCCGTTCACGTTGATGGGCGCCGATTACCTCACCGACCACGTGGCGATCGCCCGTACCCTCAACGCGCTCAAGCTGCCGGGCGTGCGATTTGACACGGCCACGCGCACCATCGAACCGGGCTACAAGTTCGGCGGGAAGACCATTCCCATGATCAAGGTGACCGTGACCGATCGCAACGCGGTGAAGCCGGTGGAGCTGGGCATCCGCATGCTGCGCGCGTTCTACGCCGCACACCCGAAGGAATTCACGTGGCGTGAGCCCACCGTGAACGCCGCCGGCCGCATCAAGGGGATCGATCGCCTCGCAGGCACCGATCAACTCACGAAGGCGGTGGAAGCCGGCACCGAAAACGCGCTCATTGCCCAGTGGAACGCCGACGCCGCGAAGTTTGCCACGCTCGTCAAACCGTACCTCCTCTACCGCTAAGGCCCCATGACGCGACAGCGCCGCGAACTCACCCTCGCCGCGCTGTGCGCGGCCGTCTGCACCGTCTCAGCGATTCTTCCGCACACGAGGCTCGGGGCCCAGTCGCCCTCGAGCCTCGTGTTGCGTTCCCCGGCCTTGATCCTCGAGCTTTCCCCCACCGACGGGCACGTGCTGGCGCTGCGCCATGGCAATGGTCGCCAGCGGGCGGGTGTCGTACGCGACTCCGTGGGGCTGTGGTCCCTCGACCTCGTGAGCGTCACGACCACGCCAACGTCCACGCCGCCAACGACGACCGTCATCCGCGCCAGCGACGCGGCGCAGTTCACGTCGCGTCGCATCGCGCAGGGCTATGCCCTGCAGTGGAGCGGATTCTCGCATCCCGCGCTATCACACCTGCGCGTAGACGCCACCGTCACGCTGCAACGCGATACGACCACCGCATGGCGCTTTGCCGTGCACGGTATCGACAGCGCCCGCATTGAGCAGGTGCACTATCCGCGACTGTCGGGCGTGCGCATCGAGCCGGCCGACGAGTTTGCCGTCTCGTCGTGGATGGGACAGCGCGCGCGCAACCCGGCGGCGATGTTCACCACACCGACCGGCACGTCGCGGCGCCACGAATTCGTATATCCGGGCTCGGCCTCTATGCAGCTGTTCGCGCTCTCGAACGCCGAGCAGGGTGGCCTGTACTTCGCGGCCAACGATACCGCCGCGTTCCGCAAACACTTCGAGTTCTGGGGAGAGCCCAACGGGCGCGTGGGCTACTCAGTGGCCCACGTGCTGAGCGATCCCGGCACGCACGACACGTATGCGCCGACCTACGCGGCGATCGTGGGCCTCGTGGCTGGCGACTGGCTTTCCGCCGTGGAGCGATATCGGGCGTGGGGCACCACGCAGTACTGGGCCCGTGAGAGTCGTCTACGCACCGGCACCACCCCGGCCTGGATGCGCAACACGGGCATCTGGGAATGGAACCGCGGCACGTCGGACAACGTGCTCACACCGGCCGCCCTGCTGCAACAGCACGCCAAGCTGCCGGTCAGTGTGTTCTGGCACTGGTGGCATCAAGGGCCATACGACACGAGCTTCCCCGATTACCTGCCGCCGCGCGAAGGCGCCGAGCCCTTCACGCGGGCGGTATCGGAGGCGCACGAGCAGGGACTCAACGCCATCGTGTACATGAACCAACGCCTCTGGTGCACGAACACGCCCAGTTGGACGCGGGAGGGCGCGGAACAGTGGGCGGTGCGCGAGCGCGATGGCCGGTTACGCCTCGAGACGTACAACGTGTTCAATCCGCTCCCCTGCGCCACCATGAACCCGGCCACACCGTTCTGGCGCAACAAGTACACGGGGATCGCCGACACGGTGTTGAACCAGTACGGCGTGGACGGCATCTACATGGATCAGGCGGTGCTCAGTCTCATGGACTGGAGCCCGAACCGTGGCCATCCGGTTGGAGGCGGGAACTACTGGATGCAGGGCTTCCGCACACTGGCCTCCGAGCTGCGCGCCAAGAGCCACACGCGTCCCACCGGCTTTGCGGGCGAAGGTGGCGGAGAAAGCTGGATGCCTGACCTCGATGCGTTCCTTACCCTGCAAGTGAGCCAGGAGCGATACGCTGATCCGGCCAGCGGATGGGAAGTGATTCCGATGTTTCAGGCGGCCTACCACCCGTATGCACTCACCTACGGTACCTACGGATCGCTCACGCTGCCGCCCTACGACGAGCTGTGGCCAACGGAGAAGCGTCCGCCCAGCGCGCTCATGCCACTCGACCTCAAGTTCGTGCGGCAGTTTCACCTCGAGCAGGCGCGTATGTTCGTGTGGGGCATGCAACCCACGATCGCCAACTTCCTCCCCGATCAGCTCGTGGAGCGACGTCGCGAAATCGAGTACCTCGAGCAGCTGGCGCGACTCCGGTACGGCATGCGCGAGTTCTTCCAGACCGGTGTGTTTCTGCGACCGCCTCGCGTGAGCGTGCCGTCCGCCGAGTTGCTCCTGTCGCGCATTTCCATTTACGCCGCGCGGCTTGGCGGGCCCACCGAGGCGCGCATCACCGCACCGGAGGTACTCGCCGGCGCCTTCCGCGCGGCAGACGGTCGTGTCGCCGTGGCGCTCGCCGGCATCAATCTGGAAACTCGCCGCATTCAGGTCACCATCGACCGGCGGGCGTACGGTCTGCCCGCCGACACGCGCATCGTGCGTCACGATGCCAACGGCACCTCCGAGCTCGGCGCACTGGGCGACGCACCACGCCTGCTGACGCTCGACATGGAACCGCTGCGCGGCGTGGTCCTGGAACTCCGCCTTAGCGATCGCGCGAACAACGCTGCTCGGCGCTAAACGCGCCCCCAAACAGCAACAGGGCGTGGCGTCGAAGTCTCCGACGCCACGCCCTGCCCTAGCACTGCTCTGTTAACCAGCCGACCGCATTACCAGTCGAGCCGCATGCCCACCTGTGCCATGCGAGCGGCGAACGCTGCCGTCGGCACACCGAACGTCGTCTGCTCGGCGCCGGTCGACGTATAGCGGGTGCCGCCGTACGACAGGTTGTTCTTCCAGTTGAACAGGTTGAACGCCTCGGCCGACACGCTCACCTTCTTGCCGTTCCAGTTCAGAATCGGGCGGGCAAGGCGGATGTCGACGGTGCGATACCAGTTCTTCCAGTCGTTCGCCGGCATCGTGGTACGATTGCCGGTGGACGACACCGTACCGCCGATGAAATCGTCGGTGAGGATGTTGTCGAGATTGATGTCCCGTCCGTCGGTGGAGCCGAACGGACGCGGGCTCGCAATCGTGGTCACGCCGGAGAAGGTGAAGCCGAACGGCAACGGCAGGATGTGCGAGAATGCCACACGATGCCGCTCATCGCCGGTGGTGCGCTGGCGATTGAACAGGAACTCGTACGCGAAGTTCGGCAACCCCGCCGTATCAAAGTCGCCCTGATACCAGCCCAGCGTGTAGCCGAGGTTGAAGCGCGCCTTGCCACGCTGGTAGGTGGCCTGCAACAGCACCGACGAATAATCCGACTGTCCGATGTCATCCCAGATCAGAATGTCGCCGAAGGCCGGCGTCAGCTTGCGACGGTTCGGCGTGACGGTTTTATCGAGATAGTTCGGGTTGCGCTGCACATACAGGTTGTCCATGTGCTGACGCACGTAATCGACGTTGATGCCGAACTCCGGGGTGAGCTGGTGCCCGACGCCGAGCGACATCTGCTTGGAGTTTGGCGTCTGCATGTTGTTGTTCATCAGGATCGGCGCGACGGCGGCCGAGGCACCGGCGATCACGCGCTGACGCAGCACGGCGGGATCACGCGTGCCGGGGTTGGCAAACGTGTAGGTACGCCACGTGGAGTTGCGCCGTTCCTGGAACCCCATGAAGCTGGTGACGCGATCGTAGATGATGCCGAAGCCACCGCGCACGAAGGTGCGGTTGTCCTTGAACGGATCCCACGAAAACGACACGCGCGGCGAGAAGTTTCCGAGCTGATTCTTACGATTGCCGGTATTCAGGAAATTCTGGAGCGCAGGAATCGCCTTGAGCGTCGGGTCATTGGCCCAGGGCACCGTGTACTTGTTGTTCATCGTGTTGAACTCCACGTCGTGCCGCAGTCCCAGCGACAGCGTGAAGTTCGGCTTGATACGCCACTCGTCATTGATGTAAATGCCGGTGGTGTACCCTCGGGCGTCTGCAATGGCATCAGACGTGCCATTGGGATCGGTGAAACCCACCGCGATCGACGCCGACACAGGCAACGCGTTCGGATCGTCCGACGCGAAGTTGAACGTGCCGTTGGTGTTGTTCGGCTGGTTCTGCAGCGCACCGACGGTGCTGAGCTCCACACCGGCCTTGATGATGTGCGAGCCGGCCTTCTCCAAATTGTAGGTGGCCCGGTTCACCAAGCGGAAATGGTTTTCCTTGAGGATGAGCGGGAACCCCGAGGTTCCGAACTGCACGCCAGGATAGACGAACTGCGGGCCCGGCTTGAGCGGGGCTTCGTTGTGGTTCCAGCTCACCAACTGCAGGGAGGCTTCGTTCACCAGGTTGCCGCTGGTGGAGATGAAGCGTTGCCGAAGCTGCGCCGTATAGATCTCGTACTTCTGCGAGATACCGGCATCCTGTGACGCTTTGCCACCGAAATTGCCTTCACCGCGCAGGAACCGTGACGAGCCCATGAAGTCGTACGTGAGCCGCGGGCTCTGCACATATGTGAGACGCGTGAACAGCGTGTGGTTGGTGTTTGGTGCCAGGAAGGAGCCCTTGGCGGCAGGCCACGTGGTGTTCGCGGCGGCCGTAGTGGGATTCACGTCGAGATAGAAGTCCGTGTTCGTCCGCTCGTAGCTCGTGGCGAGGAACAGTTTGTCTTTCTTGATCGGGCCGGCGATGTTGAAGCCCAGCTGATCGCGCCCGAAGTTCGGCACCGCGGTC
>CAITQY010000342.1 GCA_903894655.1 uncultured Gemmatimonadota bacterium | reverse complement strand
GCACATGCCGACGCACATGCCGACGCACATGCCGACGCACATGCCGACGCACATGCCGACGCACATGCCGACGCACATGCCGACGCACATGCCGACGCGACAGGCCTCGAGCTCGCCGCGCACACCCCGCGCACGCGTCTAGCGGTGGCAACGGCCGTCGCCCTTCTCGGTCCGATCCTCTATTTCTCGCTCCAAGCGATCCCGCTGGCGCCCGTATCCGAAGCGCGCGCTGCGGGCATTCATGAAGGTGCATCCTGGACGCCAGCCGCGCCGCCGCCGGCAACCGGCGGCACTCCGCGGTGGGTGCCGGCCTATCACGGGGCAAGCAAACGGCAATCCACTTGGTTCGCGCGAGGCACTGAGCGTGTGCAGGTCGATCGCTTCATCTATGCGGCCCAGTCGCAGGACGCCGAACTGGTGAGTTCGCAGAACCGGGTCGCGTCGGTGCCGAACACGCTGGCCGAACGCACCGTCGGACCGCTCGATAGCGACCTACGAATCGTGAGCGAATCTACGATCCGGACCTCGGATGGCATTCGGTTGGTCTGGCACTGGTACCACGTGGCAGGGATTGAGACATCCAATCCCGCCAAGGCCAAGCTGCTCGAATTCGTTGCCTTCGTGCGGCGAGGGCCACCGTCGGAACTGGTTGCCGCCAGTACGCCCTGCCGCCCGAGTGATTGTCGCGACGCCAGCGCAACGCTCTTCGAGTTCGTGACCGGTCGCTCGATGCCGCGCTGATCTGTGGGCGTGCCGCGCTTAGCGTAGCGCCGTCAGCTGGGCAATGATCCGGTCGATATCGTCTTGCCGCACACGCGAGTGCGTCGGGAGCGTGTGCAAGCTGCTGGCGAGCTCTTCCGCCCCGTGCAGTGGTTCTGCACCCGCCTCCATGCTTACGGCGAGTTCCGGATACTGCGCCAGCGTTCGCGGATAGGAGCGCGCGACTCCCAGCGTTCGCAGCGCGACGCCGATCTCAGGGGGAAGTCGTACCGGATACCGGAGGGCGCCGGAGTGCATGCCGGCTCCCGCACGGCATAACCGAAGCCCGGTCGCCTGCCCCAGAGCCTCCGCGTACTGGGTCTCCCTCCGTCGTCTGGCTGTCAGGTCGTCTGCCTCGCGATCGATAGCCTCGACCAGTAGCGCGGCGGATGTCGCGCTGATCGCCCGCGGCACGCTGGCCGTGTGGTACACGGTCTCTCCCAGCCGGAGTGACGGAATGGCATTGGGCAGCCAGTAAAGCCACGGCCTCGAGAGTAGTTCGCCGGCCGCCGCTTTGGCCAATGCCGCGGCCGACGCCAGCGTCGCGTCGCCGTGCGCCAACGCGTCTACGCCTGTCGTTGCCCGCTGCAGCAGTGCACCGCCACCGCCAGCGTTGAGTCCCTTGCCGCGACCGAAGCTCAGGATAGACCAGTCCGCGAAGGCTCCACCGCGAACTCCACCCTTGGTCCCGCCCGCCTGCTGCGCCGCGTCCTCGATCACGACTGCGTCGTATGGCCTCGCCAATTCGATCACCGCGGCGATGTCCACAATCCACCCGAACAGATGCACGGCGACTACATGCGAAGATCCGGCGTCGAGGCACCGCCGAAGCGACGACAGATCTGGGGAAAGCGTTTCTGGGTTCGTGTCGTAGAGCATGATGCGATAGCCGGCGCTCACGGCGGCCGCGCCAACATCGGGGCATGCGTACGCCGGCAGGGCTACGAGTGGTGCTCGGCCGGTGGCGGGGAGGGTGAGGCGGAGCGCCCGTTGCAATGCTGAGGTCCCGCTGTCGGTGAGCGTGATCTCGCGATTCGGGTACAATCGGCCCAGCCGATCACGCGCGGTGAGACGTAGCCCTGCTGCGCCGTCGCTAAGCTGGTCGACGGCCGCACGCCACAGGGCTGACGGGCCGATCGCGGAATACACAGGAGGAATGTGCCGGAACACCGGAATCAACGAGCCTCGGGAAGCGAACGATCACGGAGGCGCGGCGGGCGCCCAGCGGGAAGCCCCGCGTTGCCGCCTCCGCGTGGAGTGCGTCTCTCCACGTGTACAGTATGTTGCATTCTCATTCTGCCAACCCTCTCCGCGACTCGTGCCAACCATTCTCCTCACTGACCCCGAGCAGCGTGCGGCCCTGGCGGCCGCCCGTTCGTTCGGCCGGCAGGGGTGGCGAGTGGTCACCCTCGGCGTTTCACGAGGGCTGGCCGGCGCATCCCGCTCGGTCGTACGGCATCACCATATCCATGCCGAGGATGTCGGCATCGCGTCGCGCCTGATCGCTGCCGTCGCCGATGCCGTCCGGCGAGAGCACGTCGCTGTGGTCGTCCCGGTCCCGGACGCGGCGTCTCGCGTGCTGCTCGGCGCCAGCGCGGCCATCGGTACCATTGTCGCCGGACCCACGGCGGCCGCCTATGCCAGAGCCAGCGACAAGGCGGCACTCCTTGCCGTGGCGGAGCAGTGCGGCCTTCGTGTGCCGCGTCAACAGACGCTGACGACACGCGCGGACGACCACCGCGCCGCCGCGCGGGTATCGGGCGCCGTAGTGGTGAAGCCGGCACGCTCCGTGGTCGAGGTGAACGGGGCCTCCCGAGCGCTGGGGGTTCGGTTCGTGGCCGATGCCTCAGCCCTCGGTGCGGTGCTGGCGTCCTATCCGTGCGAGGCCTATCCGCTACTGGTGCAGGAGCGCACATTCGGTGACGGAATCGGCGTGTTTCTGCTCCGGTCGGGTGGTGTGACGCAGATGCAGTTCGCCCACCGTCGGTTGCGTGAGAAGCCACCCGCCGGTGGCGTCAGCACGTATCGCGAAGCCATTGAGCCGCCATCCGCCTTGCTGGCACAATGCGAGCGACTACTCG
>CAITQY010000341.1 GCA_903894655.1 uncultured Gemmatimonadota bacterium | reverse complement strand
TGACCACCGCGATTGCCGGACTGCGGTTTCGGCACGCCTTCACCGCTTGGGGCGTCCTCGCCTTGATGGTCGTCGCCATGGAACGCATCGCGGGTGCCTCCGACGATGTTTCTACGGCAACCGGTGGTGTAGCGTGGGTGGGTCCGGTGGTGAACGATTCGATTGTTGGCACCCGTTTCGCGCCCGGGGCTACCGTCCGGACGCTGTACCCAGACAATCCACGTGGGTACTTCGACGAGCCGGATGTCATGCAGCGTCGCTGGTCATTGTTCAAGTTTGCGGGCAGCGACGCGACGGTCGAGTTCCCTGCTGAGAAGCCCGGAGTGCTGCGCGTCAATATTGCAGAGGTTCCGGGTCGGGTGAATTGGCACATCTGGTTAGGTCAGTCGCCGCTCCGAATCAAACTCGACGCGCGATATGAGGTGCGCTTTCGTGCCCGAGCCGATTCCGCTCGGATTCTGGTCGCGGGGGTCGGCCAGGCACATGATCGCTATGTCACACTCGGGTTGTACCAAGCGGTGCGTCTCGATACGGCATGGCAGTCGTTCCGGTTAACGTTTCAAGCAACCGATAGCGATCGCAACGCGAGGCTCTTTTTTGATATGGGGATGCACGCGCCCTCCGTAGAGCTTTCGGAGATCTCCCTTCGCGACTTGTCCTCGGGTGAACTCCTTGAGACCCGGGCTCCGAAGGAACGCTCGGTCACGTATGAGCTGAACAGTATGGGCTGTCGCGGTCGGGAGTACACCCAACAAGCAGACAGCCTTCGGTGGCGGATCCTCGCGATCGGTACGGGAAGCACCTTTGGCGTCGGTGTTCATCAGCGCGATACCTACGCCGCACGACTTGAGGCACTGCTGAACGATCCGCGCCGGGGAGCTGCCGCTGCGCCGCGGTTCGAAGTGATCAACTGCGGGTTGCGAGATGTGACCCCAGCCCTGATCCCAGGCGTGGTCAATGCCCTCGCGGCGCACTATGCCCCCGATTTGGTGCTGTTGACGGTCGGACCCGACGATAGGTCTTTGGGCCGGGGGAACGACGCCGCGGCGAGCCCCGCATCCTCGGCGGCGCGACTCGTCGGCCTCTTCCATCTTGGGCGTTTGTTTCAGCGACGCGATAAGTCTGAATCATACGCACCAGATATCGCGTCGACCGTGCGCATGGTCGGACTCGCCCAAGCCTCGGCCCGCAGCCACGGCGCCAAACTGGCGCTGATGGTATTCCAGCATCGTCGAGGACAGTACTGGACGAGCCTCGACAGTGCGCTTGCCAAGGCGGTGCCCGCCACCGTCCCAACGCTGAATGTGGGGCCCGCCCTGTTGCCGTTTGGCGAACCAGCGCTGGTGGTGCATTCGCGCATTGACTGGCATCCCAACGAGCTTGCCCAACGGTTGGCCGCCGATGCCCTCCAGAAGTTCCTGACCGAGCGAGGGCTGTTGGGTGTCGTCGTGGGCACGGACATCTCAGCCAGACGAGATGCGTCGAGTCCGCGCACGCCATAAAGTGCGCCGTGATGGAGTGGGTTCGTGGCGTGCGACAGAGCCTCGACGCGGGTCCGTGGGTCTGGCCTGCGTTCCGATGTTCGTTTTGCATCCCGTAGCAATCAGCGGGTCTCATCCCGACAACCTCAGCGTGCTGTGATTCTCTCTGTGAGCACCCGCCTTGTCGATCGGAGCGTGCACGCCGATCACCACCGAGACACGGCGTTCGTCATGATGGCGGCGGACTCCACGTCATGATGCGATTTGGCCTCCCGCATGTGCCGCGTTTGAGCGTCGTCGTTGGCCCCGGGACCGATGCCAGCACGTCGTCATCCATGATCCGAGTCCGCGTGATCAATCGCGATGAGGCATTGACGCTGTTGCAGTTGCGCTTGACCGTCCTCAACATGGACCATCGGATCATGGCTCAGGCCCACTTCAGCAAACTGTTGCCGAGACGAAGCGCGCAGGATATCCACGCGTGTGTCCACTGGGACAGTGGTGCGCTCTCCATCGAGAGTGACGCGCCCGCGACCTTTTCGACCACCTCAGTGCCACGGATGATTCACGTGCTTCGTGCCGAATTGATGGGACCCGATGGCACCGCATACGACGTCCTTGAGATCGGGGTGCGCAGTGCTGATGTCGTTTCCGGAACGACCGCGCTTGGACTCTCGTCGTGATGGACTTCGACCGCGTTGTGCAACTGGCCAAGACTCGACTCGCCACAAGTGGGATCTTACCGGCGGACCTCCCTGTCGATCTTGGATCGGCACGGTCGCAAATCGCCAGCTTCGTTCGCGACCGCGAAGATTTCGACACGCGGTTGTATGCTCAGTTGCACGTCCTTGAGCACAGCGTCGACAGCTTTGAGCTGAATTCCGATATCCCGCGCACGCCGTTCAAGAAGGTCGCCGTCGCGGTCTTCAACCGGTTGTTTTCGGTCGGAGGTCTCGCTCGACATCTCGGATCAACCCAGAAGCGTGCCAATCAGGCAACGCTTGCCGCTTTACGTCTCATGCAGACACGCCTCGAGGAGCAAGATCGCACCGTGGCGGCTCTGTACGAACTCGTACGCATACAGACCGCACAGGATGGTGCCCGCGGGAATCTCGGCGAATGAAGATCCTCCATGTGATCCATCGCTACCCTCCCGCCATCGGTGGATCCGAGGTGTGGTTGAGGGAAATCGCCCAGCGATTGGCCAAGCACCACGGCCATCGCATTGAAGTTCGGGCGCTCGCCGTGCACGAGGAACAGGAGTACTGGGAGCACTACGAATCCTCTCGCCGCCATGCCGCGTATGGTGAGCGCGATGTCGATGGGCCAATCGACATCATCCGGCATCGTGCAACCGTGCCCCCGCATTGGCTCGTGCGAGGTGTCCTGCAGCCACTGCAGCGGCTGACGGGAACCTATCTCGAAGGACCGCACTCCTTCGACATGTACCGTGCGCTTCCCGACGCCATCCGCGACGCCGATGTCGTCCATCTGCACGCGCACCCGTACCCGCAGGTGTCAATTGGGCTCTGGTTGTGCCGACGCATCGGCCGTCCTGCCGTTGTCACGCCGTACTTCCATCCAGACATGCCCGAGCATCTCGCGAAGCGCACCATCCGGGCCTTGGCGATGGCAGATCGGATCTTTGTGCTCACCGACGTCGAGCGCGCGGCGCTGGCCGCCTATGGGTTAGACCCGGAGCGCATGGTCGTCACCGGTGGCGGCGTTGACGTCGAATACTTCGAGCGCCTCAAGGCCGAAACACGCCCACCCGCGTTCGACCTTTCGCGGAAGCCCGGCGTCGGTCGTGTGGTCTTCGTCGGCCGCAAGACCGAGTACAAGGAGATTCAGGTCCTGATTGAGGCTGTTCGTCGTGTGCGCGAGTTCCGACCGGTCGAGCTGATGCTGGTGGGACCGACGTCTGATTGGTTCCGACAGTTCGTCGATGGCTGCTCCCCCGCGGACAGATCGTGGATGTGTGATCTGGGAGTGGTGAGCGACGCCGAGAAGGTGGCTGTGCTGCAATCGTCCGATGTCTTGGTCCAGCCCAGCCGACATGAATCTTTTGGCATTGTCTTTCTCGAGGCGTGGGCGTGTGGCTTGCCCGTCATTGGGGTCGATGCGGGTGCGGTCCCCAGCGTGATCGCTGGTGGTGGTTTGACCTTCCGAGCTGGCGACGCAGCGGCACTGGCGGAAGCCATCGGGCGATTGTTGAACGACCCGGAGACAGCCCGATCCTGTGCGGAAGTCGGCGCCAGTCGGAATCGACAGCTCTTCGATTGGAAGCGGCTCGCCGATACGGTCAGCGCGACATATCGTGCCGTGCGGCCGAGGCCCCGCCGCGTGCTGGTCGTGAGCGGAATCTACCCGCCGTACTCGTTTGGGGGGGCGGAGGTGATGGCCCGAATTGGCGCCGTGGGAATCGCCGGTCGCGGCCACGAGGTGCAGGTGCTTGGCACGTATCGGGATTCCGATGCGCCGCGCTGGAAGCACACGCTCACCCATGACGAGGGCACGCTCGTCCATCACTACTCGGTGAAATACTACGACAATTTCCCCGGCTATGCTCGTCACCATCGTGCACCGGAGGCCGAGGAGGCCTTCGCGGAATTGATCGCCCGGTGGCGCCCGGAGGTCGTGCATTTCCACAACATCCAGACCCTCTCGCATCGCCTCATTGACATTGCCGAAGACGCGGGGATCGCCACCCTCATGACGCTGCACGACTACTGGCCGATCTGTTTCAAGCACACGCGCGTCCTGAACGATGGACGAGAGTGCCCGCGAGGCGGCTTTGCGTGCCTGTCCTGCAGGCCTCAGATCGAAGATGCGCCAGAGGTCAGCATGGTGGAGCGCAATGCGGCCGTCCGTGGTTCATTGGATCGCCTACGACTCCTCCTGGCGCCAGCGCAGTACATCATGGATCGGTTTGTCGAGAACGACATGCCCCGGGAGCGCCTTCGGCACCATCCATACGGCATTGATCTGGCACCATTTGCACGCGTGGCGGCGGCCCGTCAGCCCCGTACGCCATTGCGTTTTGGCTTCATCGGATACATCGGCGACCACAAAGGCATTTTCATATTGGCCGAGGCCGTGAAGCAGTTAGTCGGTGATTTTAAGCTTCTGGTGTACGGCGTCGGAGACAAGGAGCCGGATTTGGCCGCCGCGCTCTCCTCACTGGGAAACAAGGTCGAGATGCGCGGCCCGTGTCCGCACGATCGCATCGCCGAGGCATTCGCCGCCATCGATGTCATGGTACTTCCGGCGTTGTGGCCCGACAATTTCCCGGTGTCGATTATCGAGGCACTGGCCAGCGCGACGGTGGTCGTCGCCAGTCGCGCCGGAGGAATGACGGAGCAGATCAGGCATGACGAGAATGGCTACCTGGTTCCAATGGGTGACGTCGCGGCACTCGCCAGCACCCTGCAAGGCTTAATCGACGAGCCCGCGAGGGTCGCACGCCTTGCAGCCGGGGCCCAACGATCTGCCGACCGATACCCGCTTGATCTGTATCTGGACAGACTCGAAGAGTATTACGAAGAGGCATTTCACTCGGCGCCCCGTTTGGGACGTACCCGGCCGCTGCTCGTGCATTCCGGACTGCACAATGATTCAGGCGGACGCGACCTCTACCGGGCGTTGGGCGAACTTTCTCGACGCGGGCTGGAGATTGAAGCGCTCGCACTCCAACATGCCACCGACACCGATTTGGAACAGGCGATGGCCGTGGTACTGACCCCCGGTGCCGACGATGCGGTCGAGCTTGCGCTTCGTGCCGTGGTCTATCGACGTCATATCTTCGCCCCGCGTTCCGATCCTGCCGCAGTTCAGCTCTTGTCGGAGACGGCGGTGGGCAGCCTGTATAGCGATCCATTCGAACTGGCGACGGAACTCGCGGACTTGGTCGCCCAACCACACGCGACGGCGGACCACGCTCGTGCCGACACCTATTTACAGCACCTCGTCGCGGCCGCCGTGGCGGACCCGTGAGACGTCAGCGGTCGGCGTCCCGCGTACGAACGGATCGTGGTCCGTTCGTACGCCGGTCACGGTGACGGCGGGTCCTCGTCGCGGTTGCTGAGCACGCCCCTTCGCAGCTGACTCGCCATCGCATCCATCGCGCGAAGCGGTCGTGTCAGCCACCATGACTTGCTTGAGAGAATTTGCGTGAGCAAGGCCGACGTCTTGGCCAACTCAGCATGACCGGACATGACTTCTTGCCGTGCGAACAGGAGTTCCGCCCGCGCGGCAAGTTCTCGCTCCTGCACAGCCCGGAACTCGAGACGCAGCGAGTGCTCTGTCGACTCCACTGTCTCCATGTCGGTCCGTACAGCGAGAAGCCGGGCTCTTGTGTCCTGCAGCTCAGCCGTGGCAGCGTGCAGCTTGGCGTCGGTGTCCTGCAACTCGGCCTGGGTCCTCCCCAACTCGGCCTGGGTCCTCCCCAACTCGGCCTGGGTATCCTGCAGCTCGACCTGCGTGCCCTGCAGCATAGCCCTCGTCTCCTGCAGATCGACCTGCGTGCCCTGCAGCATAGCCCTCGTCTCCTGCAGCTCGACCTGCGTGCCCTGCAGCTCAGCCCGTGCGCCCCGTAGTTCCGCCTGCGTAGCGCCGAGTGCTTCCGCCGTTTCCAGCAACTGACGACGCCTGTCCGAGCGCTCGGCCTGTAACGCAAACACCTGATCGTGCAGCGATGCGCTCTTGATCACAAGGTCCTGAAGATCCGCCGGACTCCACGGCTCGCGACAGGCGACCATGGCTAGGATATCTTCCAACGTGGCGGTCCCAGTGCGCACGACCTCGTCCACCAGCGCGTTGTAACGCTCGGGAATGCCCCTGTTCTCGGCGGCGTAGAAGTGCCAAGCCACCGCATCGGTCGCCACGCGTGGTGACGTAAAGACCTGTGCGTTGTAACGGTGATCCAACACAGCAAGACGCGGGCTCGTGGCCAACAGCGCTGAATTGAATGCCGGCTGATCTCGAACGCTTTCGTGACGGCCTGCCGACAGTGCCCAACGCCGATGCCATTCATCGGCAAGGCGACGGGCACCCATGGTGTCGTTCCAAAACAACACCCCGCCATTGATGTACACCTCGCTGCCGATCGCCCATCCCATGTTCCGCAGCATCACCTCGTCCTGCTCCCAGATCTGCTCCGCAAGCGTGTCACGTGAGTGATTCGGTGCCCCCGCCACGTCGCAATCGAGCGAGAAGATCTCGTCGAGTGGACCACGAACGAATACATCGCTGTCGATGTACAGGAACGGTCCGTCAAGGCGGGACCGAAGGGTGGTCTTCAAGAAGCGACTTTGAAACGCCGCGTCACCCGGAGGCGTGTCGAACGTGAGCCAGCGGTCGGCCTGCGACACCAGCGGCGCGCCGGCGTCTCGCAACGACGCGTCGGTGTCCCGATCACACACGATGACCGCACGTACGCGAGGATTGCTGGCCCGCAGCGCAGCCAACGCAACGCCCGTTCTGGCGCTATACCGTTCCCCGGCTCGCGCAGCGAGAACGAACACAACCGTGGGCGGGTGCTTCACCGCGCACCGAGATCAAGCCCAATGATCGCGCTGCCTCGCGCGATCGTGCGCATCCGCACGCGGCAGGCGCCCATGGCGCTCGTTCGGTGATCGTTGTGTCTCAGGTCAAGATTACGCACGCCAAATCTCCCGAAAACGCCGTCGATGAATCGTCGCGCTCGATCACAGCAGACTCTTGTGAATCAATACAAATCCACACCAAACTTCTAGAGGCACTACTCCACACCCTTCCGTCCCGCGAACAGCGACGAGATGCTTCCGACGAACGCTGAGTGCAGTAACGCGACGCCATTGCGCCGTCGGGCCATCTCCACGTTGACGCCCAGCGGGGATGCCGCGCCGTGGGTCTCGATCATTTCGAGCCACCTCCTGGCGGAGATCGATCTCCACGAGACGGTACGTACCGTGCTGTGCCAGACGCTGCAGCAATGGGAATGGATCATTGTCGACGGTGGTTCGCTCTCGGCGCACTCACGGGCGATACTGCAGCAGTACTGCAATCAGGATCCCCGGATTCGTGTCATGCCGCTCGCCGTGCAGTGTGGAGTCGGCGCGGCACGCAACGTCGGCGTCGCAGCAGCTCGCGCACCGCTGATCATGCACCTCGACGGCCGACACGAGTTCGAGGCGACCGCGCTGGAGAGTCTGGCGTGGTATCTCGAGGCCCGTTCCGACGTGGCCTATGTCACCGCCGAGGCCATAGGCTATGACGTGCGGCGATACGCGCCGTTGAGCACGCTGCCGGACGCGCCGCCACAGCGGCGTCCCGAGCAGATCGCACCTGCCGTCTTGCTTCGGCGGTCCATGCATGACGCCGTGGGCGGATACGACGAATCCGTCAGCCTCACTCTCGCGGATGCGACGTTCTGGCAATGCTGTGCCGCCGCAGGCTACCGTGGCGCAACGGTCCCCGGAGATCGGGCTGACCATGCAGTCGCGACGTCGCCACGGCGGCATGATTGGCCATCTGGCAACGAGCGGACGACATCGAACCGTCATCTCCTGTTCATCGTGCCATGGATGTCGCTCGGAGGTGCCGACAAGTTCAATCTTGACCTGCTCGATCAAGTACGACGCCATGGATGGGATGTCACGGTGGTCACCACCCGAGAAGATGAGGATGTGTGGTACACCGAGTACCTATGCAGGACTCCTGAGATATTCTCGCTCCATCGATTCCTGCCGCTGCGCGACTATCCTCGCTTTCTCGCATATCTCATACAGTCACGGCATTCGGATGCCGTGCTCATTTCACACAGTGAGCTCGGCTATCGTCTGCTGCCGTATTTGCGAGGCCGCTTCCCCAACGTGGCGTTGCTGGACTACCTGCACGTGGTCGAGCCCAGTTGGAATCACGGCGGCTATCCCCGTTTCGCCGTGGACTACCGGGCCCACCTCGACTTCACCGTGACGTCGTCCGATACGGTTCGGGAATGGATTTCCACGCGAGGTGTGCCAGTCTCACAGTCCGCGGTGTGCTATACCGCAGTTGACACCGATCGAAACAGCCCTGATCCGGCGGCCAGGCACGAAGAACGCACTCGCCTCAACGCGCCCAGCGATCAGGTGGTGATACTATTCGTTGGACGACTCTGTGCACAGAAGAATCCACGAATACTGATCGCCGCACTTGATCGAGTGCTCCGTGCACACGCGACTGCATCCGCGTGGATTGTCGGTGACGGACCCGATCGGTCGCTCGTCGAAGCCGACGTGGACTCGCGTGGCCTAAGCGAGCGCATTCACGTGATGGGTGCGGTCTCGCCGGAGACCATCGGACGTCTCATGTCGGCGGCTGACATCTTCTTTCTGCCGTCTCGCTACGAAGGAATCTCACTGGCACTCTACGAAGCGATGGCGTCAGGGCTCCCGTCGGTGGCGTCGGACGTCGGGGGACAACGCGAGCTTGTCACCGACGAGACTGGAATCCTCGTTCGACCACAGTCGTTCGACGAGGATTTGAATCGCTATGTCTCGGCACTCGAAGCCTTGGTGATCGACTCCGATTACCGTCAGCGATTGGGGCGTGCGGCGCGCGCACGGGTCGTGGCACACTTCGCCCTGCCAACCATGGGGACGTGCATGGTGCAGCTTATCGAAGGCCAGAGCAGGCGCCGAGCAGCTGCACCGCGATTGATGGACTCCGAAGCGGATTCGGTCGATCGGGCAGAACAGGCGCTTGAACTGACGCGTCTCGCAAGCCGGTCGGAATCGCTTTCCACGTCCCGGAGCGGCGAGAGCGTGAGAGAGTGGCTGTACATCGGCTTGCAGGCATTGTTTGCCCCGGCATACGAGTGGGCGGCGACAAGAGGCTGGCGCTGGCCGCTCGCGATCGGTGGCCGTCTGCGGCGATCACTGCTCATGAAACGATGAGGTCGAGAGGCACTTCATCAGTGCGCCGCTCGATGAAACGCTTGCAAATAGCGACTCGTCTGCGCAACCGCTTCGCGCCAGCCGCCATCGACCAGAAGCTCAGCCGCCGGTTTAACCATCGAATCTCCGAGCCGGTCGGCGCCGACCACTCCATGCCTTACTGGAAATCGGACGTATCCAGAGACGCGATCTCCCACGCGTAATCTGCAATCAACAAACGGTGCGTCCATGCCCGGATATATCGGCCGTGCGAACGCATCCATCTGCAGGTCGATCCGCTCTATCGTGGAGCGCTGCAGCACAGGGGACGCGATCACCGGATCGGGAAACGCATCTGACGAGATGGATGCGAATTCATCGACCAATGCATTTGCCGTCATGCGCGCGGCTTGGTAGATCTTTTCTGCACCTCGCATCTCCCGGAACTCGGCCAGAGCAAGCGGCCTGAAGTTCTTATATAGCAGCGCACGGCGGAGATGATAGCCAACGGCAATCTGGCGCTTCATCGCGTTGAACGCGGGTCGCTCCTCCGGGAAGGCAAGAGCGGAACGCTCAATCGCACACGCAAATCCCCGACTCCACCCAGCTACTTGAGTCATCAGCGCCGGCATCTCTCGCCGATGATCATGCCGCACGACGGCTCGAGGCTCGATCGCCAGGAGCATTCGCGATTTCAGCGCCCGAAACAAATACTCGCTATCGTCGCCGGCCCCACTGGCCGTCCCCGGCCCCAGTGCCGCATCGAACGGGCCGATTTGGTCAAAGACACGTCGGCGCACAGCGAAGTTGGCACCCGCACCATACTCGCCGACATTGCCAACACTGCCCGCAACACTTCGTAGGTCTGGTGCGGCGATCCAGCGACGGACGTAGGTGCGGGGGAAGCCGCCGTACGCCTCAAAGAGCTGTTGCGCCGGAGTGGCGAGTTCGCGAGGCTCCACGAGTCCCGTGACAAGATCAACCTCTTCATTGCGAGCGAAGACCGCGCGGTGGGCGTTGACCCAACCCGTCTCTGGCACGCAGTCGTCATCCGTGAACAGCAGCACATCCGCGCGGAACTCGGCAATGGCTCGATTGCGAGCCCAACTCAGTCCCGGTCTGTCTTCCACCACAACGCGGACCGAAGGAAATCGAGTCCGGTCAAACGACGCTTCGGCATTCGAGGGCGCATTGAGAATGACGAGCAGTTCATCGCTCACTCCCAGCGTTCCGATGATCGCCTCGACGGCACGCGCCAATTGCTGCGGTCGATCACGGGAACAAATGGCGACGGATACTGATGGTGACTGCGTGCCCAACGCAGGTCGCACGTCGGACGCACGTTCCTCCCGAAGGGACTCAAACGCGCCAGTTATGGTGAAGCGCTCAGGCGGCCTCGATCGTCGCATCCAGGCGGCGATCACCAGCATCAGCGCGTTCTCGGCGTGCCTCGGCGTCACCGCCCCGGCAATGGCGTCGCCGAGCGACAGGTGCCGCGACACGCCAAATCGTGCGGATCCCACCGGCGTTCCCCCGCAGCGGAACAGCGCCCACGTGTCAGTGCCGAGATCTCGATGGATATGCGGATGTCGATCGAGCAAATCGATCTCTTCGATGCGGATCTCAGTCATCGCGCTGTGCTCAGGCGGTATCCAGAGCGGTCGAAGCCACCTTCCACGAAGCTCGCGCGTGCGCTTCATACTGACGTGTCACTTCGTCAACGGTGCCGACTGCTCGAATGCGCCCGCCGTCAAGCCACACCGCGCGCTGGCAGAGATCCTGCACTGATTCGAGGTCGTGCGACGCCAGTATCATCGTGCCTCCGCGGACGCGGAACGCCTTCAAACGCTCCTGGCATTGCAGCTTGAACGATTCATCACCGACCGCGAGAATCTCGTCAAGCAGCAGCACATCTGGACGAGCCGACATGGCAATGGAAAAGGCCAGCCGCGATTTCATGCCACTGGAGTAGTACTTCAACGGGGTGTCGGCGAACGCTTCGACGCCGGAGAACCCGAGAATGCTATCGGTGTGAGCAACGGCTTCGTGTTTCGGGATGCCGAGGGCAGCGGCATACAAGCGGATGTTTTCGCGCCCGGTCAACGTCGGCTGAAACGTGGAGCCCAGTTCAATAACCGGGATGATCCGCCCTTGCCGGCTGATGCTGCCACTGGTTGGCGGGTAAATCCCGGCCATCAGGCGCAACAGGGTGCTCTTCCCCGAACCGTTGTGTCCGATCAACGCGACGGCCTCGCCGGCCTCGATGCGTAGACTCACATCGGACAGGTGATAGCGCGCTCTGCGGAGATGAATTGCCTGACGTCGCAGCGTCCGCACGAAATATTCCTGCAGCGTCGTCGTGCGGTGCTCGTAGTGATAGAATCGCTTTTCTACGTTGACCAGTTCGATGGCCGGCGGTTGAAGCGCCGTCATCGTCAGACCACTTCCGCGTACACGGATCGCTTCCATCGAAACACCCAGCGCCCAGCCAGGAAGACGACGAGCGTAGAAAGCACCGGCGTCACGATCTCGGCGATGCCGGGAAGCCGACCTTCGTACAGGGTCGCGTGGTACAGTCCCAGAATCCCGGCGAATGGGTTGAGGGACACGATCGGCTGCCAATGTGCCGGCAAGTTGGAGATCGGGTAATACACGGGGGAGATCAAGGTCAGCATGGTCAGCGCCACCGGCACGGCATGCTGTACGTCTTCGAAGAACACCCCCAGCGCCGCAATCGGGAACAGGACCCCGGCTGTGAGCACGGCGTGCAGTACCATCACGAACGGCAAGGCCACCAGACCGATGGTGAACCCCTGATGCAGCACGGCGGTGAGTACCACGACGACCAAGAGCATTTCGACCGCGAACTCGACAAACCGTGATATCACCGTGCTCACGACCAGTACGTCCGCGGGAAACGCCACACTACGTGCAATGAAGGAGTGATTGCTGACGACGGTCGCGCCAATACCCAGCGTGTTCAGAGTGAACACCCATGCAAAGTACCCGCTGAACAAGAAGGCCCAGTACTGCGCGGTCTGTACTCGGAGGAGCACGCTGAACACCGCCACCAGCACGAGCCCGGTCAACAGCGGATTGAGCAGAGTCCAGACGGCGCCGAGAAACGAGCGCTGATATCGCATCGTGAGGTTCCGCTCCACGAGTGCCCGAATAAGCTCCCGATGGGTCCACAGCTCACTCACTTGCGTTCGCCTCCCCTCGGTGAATAGAACATTCGTCGGTCAACGACCACCCAGCGCTCTGATTCGCTGGACGCCGCGAACGTGCGCAATCTATACCGTCGCGGGTCGCACGCACCTGCCGGGCCGTGGACAACGAGGGGAAACTCGTCGTGGCCCTTGCGGCGTTGCGTGGGGTCGGGACGCCGCTCATATTCCCGCTCCGGAGGTGCGGTGAGGATGGCGGCTTCCGCAGACACGAGCACATTCGCGACGCGATCTCTTCGGCACATCGCTGGCGTATGGCAATCTGGTTCCGCCAGGGACGGGCGTTTTGGAGCTTCTTTTCTACGTACCGCAGTGTGACGGCGGGGACCTCCCGTCCACTGTCGATGAGTACTGGCCGTGGATCACTCGGCAATCCCATCTCGGTGCGTGGGGCCCGAGGAATTGGACCGTGCAAACGTTCCTCTACCTCACAGCCCACGACGTTCCTTGCCGGATCGTGGCGACGCTCCCCAGTGAGGGACTGGTGGTCGCACATCGGGACTTCCTGCCGACGTCGCTGCGTCCCGGGCCGGACCTGTACCTGATCTGCCTTCTGGCTGATCGTGATGAGCCGGGTTTTATCGGCAGGCATCCATTTGCGCAGTTTCACATGGTCCAAAATCCGACAGACCGGAGGGTGACGCATCCCGAGGCGCTGTGGTCGGCTGCGTATGTACCCTACTGGCCACAGCCGGGTCTCGTGCCGCGCGATCCTAGCCGTCGGGATCGCTTCGAAACGGCCATGTTCTTCGGCTATCCGCACAACCTGGCGGAACAGATGCGCGAGGCGGCGTGGGCGCAGCAGCTCCTCGAGATGGGCCTGCGATGGGTCATTCCGCACCGTGCACGATGGCACGACTACGAGAGTGCCGACGTCGTCGTGGCCGTCCGGGCCTTTGATGACGAGCGCGCCTACGAGGGAAAGCCGGCATCGAAACTGCATAATGCGTGGCGCGCCGGTGTTCCGGCGGTGCTAGGGCGAGAGTCGGCGTTTCAGGCATATCAACGGTCGCCCCTCGATTACATCGAGGTCGAGTCACCGGAAGCGACGCTGGAGGCGCTGCGACAGCTTCGAGATCAACCGGCACTCCGGCGGGACATGGCGGAGAATGGCATGGCGCGTGCGCGTGATGTGCATCCGGCGCAAATTGCCGGCCGATGGCGCGACATCCTCACCCATCGCCTGGGCCCGTCGTACGAGCGTTGGCGCGGCGCCTCCCACAGCGAGCGTCAGCGTTTCTTCGATGACCGGCTGATCGCCGAGCAGCGGGCAGCGGTGATCCGTAACGTCCACGGGCCGTTGTACCCGCCGATCGATAGCGACGCGACCGGCGACGTCCGTCCGGACAGTGGGGCGGTAACGTGGCGCTGATCCGGTGGGTGGGATTCAACGGGATCGACAGCACCACGCTCGAGGAACGTCTTCGCGTCGTGGGCGTCGCGCCGAC
>CAITQY010000340.1 GCA_903894655.1 uncultured Gemmatimonadota bacterium | reverse complement strand
TTACGCTAGGCGCGCCTTGATCAGGTCGACGAAGTCCACCGGACGCTGGGCGACCCCCATCCCAGCCGCGAGGAACGACTCGATCTTCTCGGCGGCCGTGCCTTCCGACCCGGAGATGATCGCACCGGCGTGGCCCATACGGCGGCCCGGCGGTGCGGTCTGACCGGCGATGAAGCCAACGACCGGCTTCTTCATGTGCGCCTTGATGAACGCGGCGGCTTCCTGCTCGTCGGTACCACCGATTTCGCCCATCATCGCGATGGCCTTCGTCTGCGGATCCGCCTCGAATGCCGCGAGGCAATCGATGAAGTTCGTGCCGTTGATGGGATCGCCACCGATGCCGACGCACGAGCTCTGACCGATGCCAGCCTTCGTGAGTTGGTTGACGATCTCATAGGTCAGCGTGCCGGAGCGGCTGACGACGCCGACGTTGCCCGGCATGCAGATCCGACCCGGAATGATGCCGACCTTGGACTGGCCTGGGGTGATGAGCCCTGGGCAGTTCGGGCCGATCAGACGCGCGCCGTGTTCCTTCACGTACGGATACACCTTGGTCATGTCCAGAACGGGCACGCCTTCGGTGATGCAGATGATGAGCTTCACGCCCGCCGCCGCCGCTTCCATCATCGCATCGGCCGCGAACATCGGCGGCACGTAGATGACGGACGTGTTCGCCCCCGTGGCCTGCACCGCGTCGTACACGGTATCGAAAATAGGCACGGTGCCTTCGAACGTTTGGCCGCCCTTGCCCGGCGTGACGCCGGCCACGACCTTCGTGCCGTATTCGATCATCTGCTTGGCATGGAACGAACCGTCCCGGCCCGTGATGCCCTGCACAATCAGCTTCGTATTGTTATCGATGAAGATGCTCACGCGGCACCTCCCTTCGTTGCGAGTTCGACCGCGCGCTGCACGGCGGCATCCATGTCGTTCGACGCCGAGAAGCCGTTGTCCTGCAGAATCTTCACGGCAATCTCCTCGTTGGTGCCAGTGAGCCGGATCACGATAGGCACCTTGAGCGGATTCGCCTTGGTCGCCGTGACGATACCATTGGCGACGTCATCGGTACGCGTGATGCCGCCGAAGATATTGAACAGAATGCACTTCACGTTCGGATCGGATGTGATGATGCGGAGCGCATTCACCACCTTCTCCGGGTTCGACGAACCGCCGATGTCGAGGAAGTTGGCCGGATCGCCGCCGTAGTACTTCACGAGATCCATCGTCGCCATGGCGAGACCGGCGCCGTTCACGACGCAGCCGACGTTGCCGTCGAGCTTGATGAACGTCAGGTTCGAGTTGCGCGCGTCGACTTCGCTCGGCGCTTCCGACGACTCGTCGCGCAGCGCGGCGATATCGGGGCGGCGATCGAGTTCGTTGTCGTCGATGACCATCTTGCCGTCGACGGCGATCAGTTCACCGGTCGGCGTGAGCACAAGCGGATTGATTTCGGCGAGCGAGCAGCCGGCGTTCATGAACGCCGTGTAGAGCTGCTGCATGATCTTCGCAGCCTGACGCGCCAGCTTGACGTCCTTGAACAGGAAGAAGCCCATGCGCATCGCTTCGAACGACAACAGGCCGTAGCGCGTGTCGACGGGGTGATACAGGATCAGCTCCGGCGTGCTGGCGGCGACCTCTTCGATGTCGATACCGCCGGCCGCGCTCACCATGAACACCGGCTTCTTGGTCGCACGATCGACGATGATACCGACGTACGCTTCGGAGCCGATGTCGGCCGCGACCGTGACGAGCACCTTCTCGACCGTGAGGTCCTTGATCGTCATGCCGAGAATGGCTGTCGCCTTCTCCTTGGCCGCTTCTGGCGTCGGGCAGAACTTCACGCCGCCCGCCTTCCCTCGGCCACCGGCATGCACCTGCGCCTTGACCATTACCGCTGCGCCGTAACGCTGCGCGATAGCTTCCGCCTGTTCCGGCGTCGTAGCGATCTCGCCGGGCGGGATCGGCACACCGGCCGCCCGCAACAGCTCTTTCGCCTGATACTCGTGTAGGTTCACGCGTTCTCCGAATCGAGGAATGTCATCAGTCCAATGCTAGGTGGTCGAGCCCGACAACAGCAACCCGCCTGTCGTGCGAAGCGCGCCCGTACGTGCGTGGCACCGTGAACCGGCGATGCCAAACACGGCCGCGTTCATTGCGGCGGTCGTTCCAATACGCGGCCCAGACTATCAAACGCTGCACCGAATTTTGTCCAATCGCCACGTCGCAGTGCGTCGCGCATGGTAGCGTACCAGCGGCGGGCCGCCTCCGACGACGGGCCCTCCTCGGCTGAGCCCGCCATCTGGGCCGGTGGCATAGGGAGATCACCCATCCGTCCCAACGCCTCAGCCAACGTGCTCCCGACGCCTTGACGGACGCCGTCCGAGGCGACCAAACGCGATATAATCGGCCCACCTTCACCGCGATGCCAGAGCAGCGGCTGCACC
>CAITQY010000339.1 GCA_903894655.1 uncultured Gemmatimonadota bacterium | reverse complement strand
CCGACGGGACGCGGCCCCATCCGGGTGCATGGCTTGCCCGAGACGCTGGACACGCTGCGGACGCATGTGTTCAATGGCACGATCTGGCCCGACTTCCTGACCATCCCGAGCGCGGCGCAGCCCATTCTGACGTTTCACCCGTTTGCGGTCGGTGACGTGCTCACGCTTGGGCAGGGAGCCGATGCCCGACGGCTGTGGGTGCTCCCTGCCGTCCATCCGGTGCCCGCCTGCGGGCTCGCCGTCGACACCGCCGACGGCTGGTGGGTGTTCACGGGCGACTCGGGTCCCAACCCGGCTTGCTGGGCGCTGTTGCAATCGGAGCCGTTGGCGCACGTGGTGGCCGACGTGTCCTTCACGGATGATTACGCCGAGTTGGCCGAACGCTCAGGGCACCTGATCCCGAGCACCCTGGCCGACGTGCTGCGCCGATTACCGGGGCGCGTGCCGGTGTACGTGACGCACCTCAAGCCCGGCGACGACGCCTTGGTCATGGCGCAGGTGCTCGCGATCGACACACCGCACCACCTCGCGCGGCTCGCGCCGGGACACCACTTCGAGATGGCCGCTAGAGCTTGAGTTGCTCGAGCAGGTCGGTAAACGCGGATGATCCGAGTAGCGGCGCGTACTCGTGCCGCGCCCCGAGGTAGATCACGTCGGCGTCACGCTCGTCTACCGCCCGCTGGAGCCACGCGATCGCCTCGTCGGGGGCTCCGCTGGCCAGATGCGCCCGGGCAATGAGCGACGCGCCCACGTAACGCTCTTCGCGCAGCCCTAACAGGCCGTCGCGCACGTCTTGCGCCCGCGCCCGGTCGCCCATGGCGGCGGACACCAGCGCGCCGAGGGTGAACATTTCCGGTGACCCGCCGGTGAGATCGATGGCCTGCGTCACGCTCTCCTCGGCGGCGGCCACCAGGCCGGCTCCGAGTTGCGCTTGCGCCAGGAAGAAGTGCGCCATGCCGAATTTCGGGGCGAGGGCCAGCGTTTGGCCGTGCCGGGCGATGGCATCGTCGCAGCGCCCCGCCAGGGCGAGCACGATGCCCGCCGTGGCGCTGATGGCCAGCGACAGGGGGTCGATGGCCTGCGCCTGCGCGATGTCGGCCATGGCGTCGTCGAAGCGCGCCAGCGGCACCCAGAGCGCGACGGCACGCCACTGATAGGCGGTGGCGTGCGCTGGGGCGAGGGTGACGGCGCGGGCGAAGCTGGCTTCGGCGGCGGCCCAGTCGTGATCGTACGAGGCGGCCACCATGCCGAGGGCGGCGTGGGGTTCGGCGAGTGACGGATCGATGGCCAGCGCCTTGCGGGCCATGTCGCGCGCCAGTGGCATCACCTCATGCGGCGCGCGGGCGCCGTAGGTACCGAGCACCACGTAGCTGTCGGCGAGTCCGGCAAAGGCGGGGGCGAACTGCGGGTCGCGCTCGGTGGCGGCGCGGAACAGATCCACGGCCTGCGACAGCCCCTCCTCAGTGCGCCGATTCCACTGGAAGCGGCCCTTGAGATACAGCTGGTAGGTCTCGACGTCGGTGGAGGGGGCGGCGGCACGCGCCATGGGGGCCGCCGCGACCGCCGCCGGCGCTCCCGGCGCCCCGGAGACCAGCGTGGCTTCGAGCGCGCCCGAGATACTGGCGCTGATTTCGTCCTGGATGGCGAACACGTCGTCGAGCAGGCGGTCGAATTGGGCGTTCCACAGCTGCTGCCCGTCGGCCACGCGCAGCAGGGCGACCTTCACGCGGATACGCGCGCCCCCGCGCTGCACGCTCCCCTCGAGCACGTGCGCCACCTTGAGGGCGGTCCCGATGGAGGCGAGATCGTCGGTCTTGCCGCGGAAGGCATAGCTCGAGGTGCGGGCCGCCACCTGCAGCGTGCGCAACCGTCCCAGCGCGCTGATGACTTCGTCGGCAATACCGTCAGCGAGGAAGGCGTTCTCGGGATCCTGCCCGATATTGGTGAAGGGGAGCACCGCGATCGAGGGGAAGGCGGGGGCGGCGGGAGCTGGCGCGGTGGCGGTAGCGCGCGCGAGTTCCTTCGCGAAGGCACCGGCCGTGGCGAACCGGTCGGCCGGGTCGCTGGCCAGCGATCGGGTGAGCGCGTCGACGACGTGCGGTGGCACCTCGGGGCGCTTGGTGTCAATCGGCGCCGGGACCTCGAAAAACCGCTTGGCGATGACGGCTTGCACCGTGGGACCGGTGAAGGGCTGCTCGCCAGCCAGCATCTCCCACAGCATGAGCCCCAGCCCGTACTGGTCGCTGCGCCCGTCGATGCCGCTTTCTCCGGCCGCCTGCTCGGGACTCATGTACGCCGGCGTTCCCACCGCCATGCCGGCCGCCTCACCGTCGGCGCTGGCCTCTTCCTCCCTCGAGGCCGACATGGCACGCGCGACCCCGAAATCGAGCATCACGGCGTGCCCAGCGAGCATGAGGATATTTTCCGGCTTCACGTCGCGGTGCAGCACGTCGGCGGCGTGCGCGTAGTTGAGCGCGTCGGCGACCTCCCGGGCAATCTGGACCGCGTCGGCCACGCCGAGCCGTCCATCGCGGTCGAGCCAGGCGCGGATGTCTTCGCCGTCGACGAAGGGCATGACGTAAAACGGCACGCCGTCGGCGGTGCCGGAATCGAGCAGCGGCAGGATGTGCGGGTGCGTGAGGCGGGCGGCCAGCTGGATTTCCCGGAGAAACCGCTCGGCGCCGAGCGAGGCCGCCACCTCGGGGAGCATGACCTTGACGGCCACGAGCCGGTCGTGCTTGAGGTCGCGCGCGAGATACACCCGCGCCATGCCGCCAACGCCGAGCTCGCGTTCGATGCGGTAGCGATCGGCAAGGGCCTGCTGAAAGGTCGTCACGTAAGGACCGGCTCCGGTCGGCGGCATGGTGGCACGCGCGGCGCGGCGACGACGCCGAGTCCGCTTGATGAAGGAGGAAGTATAGCGCGCGTGGCGACGTCTGTGGACGCGCCGGCGGATGCGCTCGACGGCCGCGTGCCGGTTCTGGCGGCCTGAGGCACGCACGCCTAGTATTCGCCCCACTCACGCATTGGTGGCGTGCCTGCCGCTCCTCTCCTCCCGAAACGCATGACGTCCCCCACGCCGCTTCACTCGCGGCCGCCGCTGCGTCGGCTCGCCTCGCTGGCTCTCCTGTTCACGGCGGCCTGTGGCGGAGACGCGCCCGCCCCGACGCGTCCCGTGATCGGCTTGATGCAGGTGGCGGCGATTGCCCCACTCGAGGAGGCCAAGGACGGCTTCCTCCAGGCGCTCGCCGACTCGGGGTACGTGGCCGATTCGACCATCACCCTCATCGAGCGCAATGCGCAGGGGGACATTCCGACCCTCTCGCTGATCGCCAACGAGTTCAAGCAGCGCGGCGTGACCCACGTGGCCACCCTGGCCACCGTGACGCTGCAGAGCGCGATGAAGGTGATTACCGACCGGCCGTTGGTGTTCGGCGCGGTGGCGAATCCCTACATCATCAACGCCGGCACCAGCCCGACCGAGCACCGCCCCAACCTCACGGGCGCCGACATTCCGTTGCCGGTCGAGAGAACACTGGCGGTGGCGATCGAGGCATTTCCCGCGGTCAAAACGTGGGGTACGCTGTACGATCCGTCTGATCCGTTTGCCGAGTTCTACATTGAAAAGACCAAGGCCGCGGCGGTCGCGCAGGGCGTGAAATTGGTGATCGTGGCGTGCACCAGCCCCTCGGATATCGTGACGGGGGTGCAGACGTTGCGGGCGCAGGGGGCGCAGGGAATCATGCAGATTCCGAGTGTCATGATCCTGAGCGGCATGCCGGCGATGGTGAAGGCGACCCGCGAGGCCAACATACCCTTGGTGACGACCAGCACCGGCACCGTCGGCCCGCCCATCGCGCTGGGCGCGAGCTTCCGGGACAACGGCTACGATATGGGGCTGATCATGATCCGGGTGCTGCGCGGCACGGCACCGGCGGTCATCCCGTTCAAGTCCACGAACAAGACCCGGTTGGAGGTCGACCTGGCCGCGGCCAAGCGGTACGGGGTGGTGATCCCGCAAGCGATCATCGACCGCGCCGACAAGGTGATGCCGGAGACAGGGACGCCGGAACCGGGCGCGGCGACGGGCGGCGCGGCGAAGGCCGGCGCGGCCACCGCCGGCTCGGCCACCGCCGGCTCGGCCACCGCCGGCTCGGCGCCGCCGAGTGCCCCGGCCAATTCGCCGTGGGCCCTGTGGTGGTCCACGCTGGCGCAGGGACTGGCCTACGTCGCGCTGGCGTGGGGCGTGTATCTCACGTCGCGCGTGCTGCGCTTCCCCGACATCACGCCCGACGGCAGCTTCCCGCTGGGCGCTGCCGTGGCCGCGGCACTCATTCTCGGCGGCGTCCATCCCGTTCTGGCCACCCTGGCCGCGTTCGTGGTCGGCATGGCGGCAGGGTATGTCACCGGCGTGTTGCACACCCGCTTCGGCGTGACCGAGCTCCTGGCGGGCATTCTGGTCATGACCGGGTTGTACTCGGTAAACCTGCGCGTGATGGGGCGATCGAATCTGTCGATGCTCGATCAGCCGTCGGTGGCCACCACCCTGCATGGTCTCGTGCCGGCCACGGCCGGTTGGAATTCGGACCTCACCTACGGGCTGCTGTTCGGCGTCATGATGGTGGTGCTGGGACTCGTGCTGGTGTGGTACCTGCGCACCGACTTCGGCCTCGCCATGCGTGCCGTGGGTGACAACCCGGCCATGATCACGGCGCAGGGCGTCGATCGCCGCCGCATGGTCGAACTCGGACTGGCGCTGGCCAACGGCCTGGTGGCCTTCTCCGGCGCGCTGATTGCCCAGTATCAGGGCTTCGCCGATGTCGGCATGGGCGTGGGCACGCTGGTGGGCGGTATGGCCGCCGTGATCCTGGGTGAAACGCTCAAGCCGAAACGCTGGGGGTTGGGCCCCACGATCATCATGGTGGCGCTCGGCGCCGTCGGGTTCCGCGCGTTGATCGCCGTCGCGCTGCGCGTCGGGCTCAATCCGGTCGATCTCAAACTTGCCACGGCGGTGTTCGTCCTGGCCGCGCTCGTTCTGCCGAAGTTTCGGAAGGGCGCCTCCCGCACTGGAGCCACGCGATGATCGCGATCACGAACCTCGAGAAGACCTTCGAACAGCCCGGCGGTGAGCAGGTGCACGCGCTGCGCGGTATCGATCTCTCGCTCCCGGAAGGCCAGTTCCTCACGGTGATCGGCAGCAATGGATCGGGAAAGTCCACCATCCTGAACGCCATCGCCGGCGTGTTCCTGCCGGATTCCGGCACGATCCGCATCGGCACCACCGACGTGACGCGCCTGGCCGAGCATCAGCGCGCCGGTCTGATCGGCCGCGTGTTCCAGGATCCGTTCAAGGGGAGCTGCCCCACGCTGACGGTGGCGGAGAACATGCGCATGGCGGAGCTGCGCGGAATGCCGCGCGGGTTGCGCCGCGGGCTCGATCGCGCCGCGCTCGACCGCTATCGCACACTGCTCGCGACGCTCGGCATGCGCCTCGAGGGACGGCTGGAGGCCTCGATGGGCACGTTGTCCGGCGGCCAGCGTCAGGCGGTGACGCTGCTCATGGCCACGTTGCGGCGGCCGCAGTTGCTGTTGCTCGACGAGCACACGGCGGCGCTCGATCCGCGCGCGGCCGAACAGGTCATGCGTGTGACCGACGCGGTGGTGCGTGAGCACAAGCTCACCGCGTTCATGGTCACGCACAGTATGGAGCAGGCGGTGGAGTACGGCGATCGCACCGTGATGATGCATCGCGGCAATGTGATTGCCGACCTCGAGGGCGATGAGCGTCGTGGGGTGTCGGAAGCCGATTTGCTGACGCGCTTCGCCGAGCTGCGGTACACCGCCGAGATGCGGATGACCGGGGAACTGGCCCCGCCTCCGTCACGGTGAGCGGTCCACCGTCGCTGTTCCGGCAAGCCGCACTCGACCAGCTGTCGTCGCCCGACGAGCTTGATCGGGCGCTGCGGGTCACCAGCCCGCGGGCGTGGCTGGCGCTGACCGCGCTGGCCGCGCTCGTGAGTATGGCACTCGTCTGGTCGGTCGTGGGTGCAATTCCCACCCAGGTCACCGGCGAAGGCATTTTGTTGCGCGCCGGTGGTGTGTCGCAGATCGTGTCGACTGCCGCCGGGCGGCTCACCGGGTTCACGGTCACGGCGGGGGATCTGGTCACGCCAGGCCAGGTCCTCGGCAATGTGGCGCAGCCGGATCTTCTGGTCGAGCTCGAGAACGCGCGCGCCGAGCTCACGGCAGCGCGTCTCCTGCAAGCGGCACTGGCCCAGTTTCAGACCGTGGACGCGCAGCAGCAGACCACGCTGTTCCAAAGCCAGCGCGACGACGCCACGCGGACGATTGCCGAGGCGGGAGAACAAGGGCGGTGGCTGGCGGAACGCCTGAAGGTCGAGGAAACCTTGCTCGCGCAGCGCCTGCTGCTCGAGGACAAGCTGTTCGAAACGCGGCGCAGCGCGCTCACGGAGCAGGCGCGACAGGAGACGGCGCGCACGAAGCTGAAAGAGATCACGCTGGCCGAGGGCACGTGGCGGAATCGGGCCACCCAAGAGCTGACCACGGCGCGGCTGAAAACCGAAGAGGCGGAGCGGAAAGTCGCCGGGCTCGTGAAACGCGTGCAGGCGGCCTCGGCGGTCGTGAGTACCACCGCGGGTCGGGTGGTCGAAGTGATCGTGGCCGATGGGCAGCTCGTGGCCGCGGGGGAATCGGTGCTGAGCCTGGAGCCCGTGACGGGCCCGCTCGAAGCGCTCGTCTACCTTCCGGCGGCCGACGGTAAGAAGGTGCAGCCCGGTATGGCGGTGCGGCTCGCGCCCGTGACGGTGAAGCCGGAGGAGTTCGGCTACATCACCGGTCGCGTGCGGACGGTGTCCAGTTTCCCGGCCACCGCTAAAGGGATGAAGCGGGTGCTGCAGAACGACGGGCTCGTCACCACGCTGTCGGCCAAAGGCAGCCCGTTTGAGGTGTTCGTGACCCTGACGCCCGATTCGGCCACCGTGAGTGGCTACCGCTGGACCTCGGGGGCCGGTCCGGCCGTGGGACTGTTCAGTGGCACGATGGCCACCGCCTTGGTGACCGAGCGCACGCAGCGCCCTATCGAGCTGGTGCTGCCGTTCGTGCGGAGCCTCTTTGGCATCTAACACGCGCCCACGTCGCGTGGTCACCCCGACGGTCATCCAGATGGAGGCCGTGGAGTGCGGCGCCGCGGCCCTGGCCATCGTGCTGGCCTACTACGGCCGCATCGTCCCCCTCGAAGAACTGCGGATCTCGTGCGGTGTGTCGCGTGACGGCAGCAAGGCCAGCAATGTGGTCCGCGCCGCCCGCACCTACGGGATGGAGGCGCGCGGATTGCGGAAAGAGATCGCGGCGCTGCGCATGATGCAGGGCCCGCTGATCATTTTCTGGAAGTTCAATCACTTCCTGGTGCTGGAGGGCTTCGGCCGGGGCGTGGTGTATCTCAGCGATCCGGGCGGCGGTCGGCGTTCCGTGAGCGATGAGGAATTCGACCGCGCGTACACCGGCGTGGTGCTCGAAATCCGCCCATCGAGCACGTTCAAGAAGGGGGGGCAATCCCGCTCCATCGTGATGGCGCTCAAACGGCGCCTCACGGGGTCGGGGGCGGCCCTGGCGTTTTCCGTGCTGCTGGGACTCCTCTTGGTCGTCCCCGGGCTCGCCTCACCGACCTTCACGCGCCTGTTCATCGACGGCGTGCTGATTGCCAAATCGACCGTTCTGGTGCGCCCCCTGCTGCTCGTGATGGTGGCCACCATGCTGGTCACCAGCGCCGCCACGTGGCTGCAGCAACACTATCTGCTGCGGTTCGAGACCAAGCTGTCGGTGGCGTCGTCGGGCCAATTCCTGTGGCACGTGTTGCGCGCGCCGATGACGTTTTTCACGCAGCGGTCGAGCGGCGACATCGGCTCGCGTGTGGCCACGAACGACACGATTGCGTCGGTGCTGTCGGGGCAGCTGGCCACCACCGCGCTCAGCCTGCTCACGTCGGTGTTCTATCTCGCCGTGCTGTTCTCGTACGATATCACGCTGGCCCTCGTGTCCATGGCGGCGGCGGCCCTGAACGTGGTGGCGCTCCGTGTTGTTGGCGCGGTACGGGCCGCGGGCAACCGCAAGCTGCAGGCGGATCAGGGCAATCTCGTGGGCACCACGATGTACGGCCTGCAGTCGATCGAAACGCTCAAGGCCGGCGGCAACGAGTCGGACTTCTTTACGCGGTGGGCCGGATTTCAGGCCAAGGTCGTGACCGGCACCGGTGAATTGGCCGTGCCCTCGCTGCTCGTGAGCACGGTGCCGATGGTGCTCTCGGCGATCACCACCGTCACGATTCTCTGGCTGGGCGGCCTGCGCGTGATGGACGGCGTGCTCACGATCGGCGCGCTGATGGCCTTTCAGACGCTGTCCGCCAGCTTCATGGGCCCGGTGACGCAGCTGGTGGGACTCGGTGCCACCGTGCAGATGCTCGAAGCCGACATGAACCGGTTGGACGACGTGATGCAGTACCCGATCGCTCCGCAGCTCGCGCCGGACGCCGAGCGCGGGACGCTGTCCGACGCCGCGCACATCGTGAAGCTGTCGGGAACGATCGAACTGCGGAACGTCACCTTCGGGTATAGTCGCCTCGAGCCGCCGTTGATTACGGATTTCAACTTGACCGTGCGCCCCGGTGAGCGCGTGGCGCTGGTGGGTGGCACCGGTAGTGGCAAGTCAACCGTGGCGCGTCTCGTGACCGGATTGCAGGAACCATGGTCGGGCGAGGTACTCTTCGACGGGAAGCCGCGCGGCGCGTATCCGCGTCGCGTGCTGACCGACTCGATCGGTCTGGTCGATCAGGAAATTTTTCTGTTCGACGGGACGCTGCGCGACAACCTGACGATGTGGGACAACACGCTGGGCGACGCGCGTATCGTGCAGGCGGCCAAGGACGCCTGCATTCACGACGACGTCGCCTCTCGGCCGGGCGCGTACGACGGACGGGTGGATGAAGGGGGACGCAACTTCAGCGGCGGGCAGCGCCAGCGGCTGGAGATTGCGCGGGCGTTGGTGGGCGATCCGACCATCGTGGTACTCGATGAGGCCACCAGCGCGCTCGACGCCACCACGGAAAAGCGGGTGGATGACAACCTCCGCCGCCGCGGGTGCACCTGCCTGATCGTGGCGCACCGGCTCAGCACCATCCGCGACTGTGATGAAATCCTCGTGCTCGAACGCGGCGTCGTGGTGCAGCGCGGCACGCACGACGAGTTGAAGGCCCTCGATGGCGCGTACGCCCGGTTGATCGCCAGTTGACGCCGCCCATCACGTCGGCGCTGCTGCGCGCCCTGTTCGACACCGGCGTCGCCCAAGCGGTCGCCGGGAATGCGCCGTTCTTGCTCGAGGGGGTCGATCGCGTGTGGCTGGTGCGTACCGGCCAGCTCGAACTGTTCCTCGTGCGCACGGGCGACGAGACGCAACGCGGCATGCGCCACCATTTCATGAGCGCGCAGGCCGGCGACTTGCTGTTCGGCATGGACACCGACCTCGGGCTCGGGTTGCTGGCCTCAGGGGTCGTCGGCACCGAGGTCGTCGAGCTGTCCCTCGCGAGGCTGCAGGCCGCCGCGCCGGAGGCCGCCGCGCCAGACGACTTGCTCGAGCTGAGCGCGGGCATCGACCGGTGGGTGATGGCGGTATCAGCCGGCGTCACGCGGCACATTACACCGAAGCCGCGGGCCGATGTGCTCCTGATGCCGGGCACCAGCGAGCCGGTGACGCAGGGGCAACGGGTGCGACCGGCGCGCGGTGTCGCCTGGCTGCGTCAAGTCACCGGCGCCTCGCTGTTCATCGACATGGAGGAAATGGCTGGTGGGAACACATCGGCCGACGTGCCGATGCGTGTGCCGATGCGTGTGCCCGTGACGCACGATACGTGGCTGCAGTTGCTCCAGTCGTCGAACGTCGAGACGGTGGACACGGTCACCGCGTGGCGCGACGCGTCGCTCTGGCCGGGACTCCAGGCCCTGCACGGATTGGTGCTGTCGTGCGAGCTGTTCAACACGTCGCTGGTGGCCGTCGATGAATACAATCGGCTGACCGCGAAGGCGGCGCGGCGACTGCAGGCCCAGCAGGCGGCGTTGGCGCAACTCACCGCGGTGCTCGGTGGGACCATGGCGCCGCCGGTGCCGAGCGACGCCAGCGACGATGCCCTCTTCCTGGCCTGCGCGGCCGTGGGTCGGGCCACCGGCATCACCATGCGCGTGCCGCCGAAGCGCACCGATGATGCGCGCGCGCGCGCCGCGAACCCGCTCGTCGAGATCGCCAAAGCCTCGCAAACGCGCACGCGGCCGGTGCAGCTCACCGACAAGTGGTGGGGAACCGATCAAGGGGCCCTGCTGGGCTTCCTGAAGGGGAGCGGCGCGCCAGTGGGACTGCTGCCGACCTCGCACGCCAGTTACAGCCTGTATGACCCCACGGCGGGCACGACGACGCCCATCACGCCGACGGTCGCGTCCACGCTCGCGCCGGGTGCGACGATGTTCTACCCCAGTATGGCGGCCGAGGCCATCACGGGCGCCCGCCTGCTCGCCCTCGGGTTGCGAGACTGTGGTCCCGACCTGTGGCGCGTCCTGATGATGGCGGTGCTGGGCGGGATCGTGGGGATCGTCATGCCGCTGGCCACGGGACTGATCTTTGATACGCTCGTGCCGCAATCCCAGCGCAGCGGGCTGATGCAAATCGGGTTGGGATTAGGCATGGTCTCCATCGCCGCGGCGCTGTTTACGGTGACCCGGTCGCTCGCCATGCTGCGCGTGGAAAACCGGCTCGATTCGACGATCAACGCCGCGGTGATGGACCGCGTGCTGCGGTTGCCGGCCTCGTTCTTCCGGCAGTATTCGTCCGGCGATCTGGGTACCCGCACGATGGCGTTCTCGAGCATCCGGCAGGCGCTGTCGGGGGCGGTCATCGGCACGGTGTTTACCGGAATCACGGCGCTGCCGAGCGTCGGGTTGCTGGTGTACTACGACCCACGGTTGTCGTTGGTGGCCATGGGGGTGCTCCTCCTCACGGTTGCCGTGACCGTCGGGGTGGGATATCGCCAGCTGCAGCGTGCCAAAGTGGAGCAGCGGCTGGAGGGGAAGCTCAGCGGCATCGTGCTCGAACTGCTCACCGGCATTTCCAAGCTGCGCGTGGCCGGCGCCGAGGGGTTCGCGTTCGGCGTGTGGGCGGCCACCTTCAGCGAGAAGCGGCGGGTGGCGTACCAGGCAGGGATGGCCACCAATCTGTTGGCCGCCTTTCAGGGGGCGCTCCCGGTGTTGGGGGTCGTGGCCGTGTTTGGCGGGGTGGCCTTTTCGACCGCGGAAGGCGGGATGTCGACCGGTACGTTCCTGGCGTTCAATGCGGCCTTCACGCAGGTCCTGATGGCCGCGATTTCACTCGGGACCGCGGCCATGACGGTGCTCAGCGTGCAGCCGCTGTATCAGCGGGTCCGGCCCATCCTCGATGCGGTGCCCGAAGTCACGGCCGAGCAGCAGGATCCGGGCGAGTTGTCGGGCGAGATCGCGCTGAGCCGGGTCACGTTCCGCTATGACAGCTCGGGTCCGCCCGTGCTCGACGACGTGTCGTTGCATATCAGCCCGGGAGAATTTGTGGCCATCGTGGGGCCGTCCGGCTCGGGGAAGTCCACCCTGTTGCGACTGCTCCTTGGCTTCGAAACGCCCGACCGCGGCACCGTGGAGTACGACGGGCAGAATCTGGCCGCGCTGGATGTCTCCGCCGTGCGACGGCAGCTGGGCGTGGTGCTGCAGCACAGCAAGATCATGCCGGGCGACATCTACCGGAACATCGTGGGGAGCACGCTGCTCACGCTCGACGATGCCTGGGATGCGGCGCGCCGTGCGGCGCTCGAGGAAGACATCACGCTGATGCCGATGGGCATGCACACCATGATCAGCGAAGGGGGCGGCACGTTCTCCGGCGGCCAGCGGCAGCGGTTGCTGATTGCGCGGGCGCTGGCGCAGGGGCCGCGGGTGCTCTTTTTTGACGAAGCGACGAGTGCGCTCGACAACGCGACGCAGGCCGTGGTGAGCGCGAGTCTCGACCGGTTGCAGGCCACGCGGGTGGTGATCGCGCACCGGTTGAGCACCGTGATCAATGCCGACCGGATTTACGTGATGGTGGCCGGACGGATAGTGCAGGCCGGCAGCTATCAGGCGCTGATGCAGGAAGACGGTGTGTTCAGCGAGTTGGTGCGCCGGCAGCTGGTGTAGGCGATGGCCGGCGCGATGGCGCCGGCGTCGGCTTGAGTTTCCCGAGGTGAACGTGGGCATGGCCCGCAAAACGTCGTACCCGACCCATAAGAGGATTCAGGATGTCATGCACCACCACGTGATACACGCGCTGACCTCCGCCCGACGACGGGCGACGCGGGCATGGTCGTCGGGCGTGACCGGCGGCCTGTTGGCGCTTTCCCTCGCGCTGACAATCACCGGCTGCCAGCGCGCCGAGTCCACGATCACCGCGCTGGAGCATGCCGAGACGGCGCGCATCGGTGTGATGGGGGGATCGGTGGGCGAGACGGCGGTGGCCGAGCGGTTCCCCGCGGCCGACGTGCAGACGTTCGACGACATCATGGATGCCGTGGCCGCCATGCGCGCTGGTCATCTCGATGCCGTGGTGACCGGCTACCCGGCCGCGTTGATGGTGACCAAGAAGAATCCGGATCTCACCTTGGTGCCGGGGCCGCTGGCCTCGGAGAACACCGCCGTCGGGGCACGACTGACCGACACGGCGCTGATCGCCGAGGTCAATCGCGCGCTGGATTCGCTGCGGGCCGACGGCACGCTGGCCGACATGGATGCGCGTTGGCTCAAGGCCGATCTCCTCCCGTACATCGTGCCGGACATCCTGCCGTCGACCACTGGCGAGCCGCTGACGATCGGCGTTGCCGCCACGCGCGAGCCGATCAGTTTCGTCGACGGCGACGGGAAGATCACCGGGTACGATAGCGAGCTCGCGCGTCGTGTGGGGGCGCTGATCCGGCGCCCGATCGTCTTCGCCAACATGAAGTTCATGGCGCTCATCCCGGCGCTGCAGGCCGGAAAGATCGACCTCATCGTGACCGGCATGTCGGCCACCGTGGAACGCCGCAAGCGGGTGGCGTTCTCCACGTCGTATTACGTCAACGCACAGCGCATGCTGGTGCGCAAGACGGGAAGCAGCGCGGCAGGTGGAACGGCGGGTGGAACGGCGGCTGCCGCCGACACCGGCGGGCTGCGCACGATCGCCGACGCGGCCACGGGGACGATCGGTGCGATGCTGGGGTCCGCGCATGAGGCCTGGGTCCGCAAAACGTACCCGAACGCCAAGCTGCTGCTGTACAACGGCACCCCCGATGTGCTGCTGGCGGTGCAGGAAGGGAAGGTCGAGGCGGCGCTGTTCGACGAAGTGCCGCTGTTGGCCATCATGCGCCAAAACCCGGCGTTTGGCACCTTGGGCGATGCGCTGTTCACCTTCGACGTAGGGGCCGGCTTCGCCAAGAGTAGCGCCCCGCTGCGGGCGCAGTTCGACGCGCATCTGGAGGTGCTGAAGGCCAACGGCACCTATGCCGACATGAAGCGGCGCTGGATCGAGACGGGGGCCACCGAGCTCCCCACGATCGATGCGCCCCGCCCGAACGGCGTGCTCACCGTGGGCGTGAACGACGGCAATCTCCCATTCGCCGGCACCATCAACGGTCGGATGTCGGGCTTCGACATCGAACTGGTGGAGCGGTTCGCCGCCAGTCTCGGCAAAACGCTCGCGCTCTCGAACATGGAGTTCGGTAGCCTCGTGGCGGCCGTGTCGTCGGGGAAAGTGGACCTGATCATCAGTTCGATCTACATCACGCCGGAACGGCAGCAGCGCATTGATTTCTCGGTGCCGTATTTCCGCATGGACACGCGCGCGTTCGGTTTGAAGACAAAGATTGCGGCCTACCACACGGAGCGTGCAGCCACCGCCGCGGCGCCCTCGTGGATCGCAGGCATCGGCGCCAGTATTCAATCCAACCTGATCCAGGAGAAGCGCTATCTGCTGCTGCTGGACGGCCTCCAGACGACGATCCTGATCGCGCTCTTGTCCTCGCTGTTCGGCACGCTGCTGGGCGCCCTCGTCTGCTACGGCCGCATGTCGCCCAATCGCCTGCTGTCGCGGGTGGCCATGGGATACATCGCGGTGTTGCGCGGCACGCCGGTGCTGGTGCTGCTCATGCTCGTGTTCTACGTGGTGTTCGCCTCGGTGAATATCAGTCCGGTGTTGGTGGCGGTGCTCGCGTTCGGCATGAACTTCGCGGCGTACACGGCGGAAATCTTCCGCTCGGGGATCGAAGGCATCGATCGCGGTCAAACCGAAGCCGGGTTGGCGATGGGCTTTTCCAAAGCCGCTACGTTCCTGTACATCGTGTTGCCCCAAACCGTGCAGCGCATCCTGCCGGTGTACAAAGGGGAGTTCATTTCGATGGTGAAGATGACGTCGATCGTGGGCTACATCGCGGTGCAGGATCTCACGAAGGCCAGCGACATTATCCGTAGCCGCACGTTCGACGCATTTTTCCCCTTGGTCCTCGTGGCCATTCTGTATTTTCTCATCGCGTGGATCCTCACGCGGGCGCTCGATGCCCTCGAGCGTCGTACTGATCCCCGTCAGCGCCGTCAGGCGCGGAGCACTGTATGATCCGTGTCGAACGACTCGCGAAACAGTTTGGCACCGTGACCGTGCTGAAGGACATTTCCTGCGAGATCCAGAAGGGCGAAGTGATCTCGATCATCGGCCCCTCGGGTACCGGGAAGAGTACGTTCCTGCGTTGTCTCAACCTGCTCGAGCAGCCCACCAGCGGCGCCATCTGGTTCGACGACGCCAACGTGTTGGCCCCCAATGTCGATGTGCCGAAGATCCGGCAGCGCATGAACATGGTGTTTCAGGGCTTCAACCTGTTCTCGCATCTCACCTGCCTCGAAAATCTCACGCTCGGTCCGATGCGGTTGCTCGGGAAAACGCCACAGGAGGCGGAGGCCAAGGCGCGCGACCTGCTGCGCGTGGTGGGGCTGGGTGAGAAGGCCGACCATCTCCCCGACGAACTGTCGGGGGGACAGAAGCAGCGCGTGGCGATCGCGCGCTGCCTCGCGATGGAGCCCGACGTCATTCTGTTCGACGAACCCACGTCGGCGCTCGATCCCACCACGGTCAGCGAAGTGCTGGCGGTGATCCGCAGTCTCGCGCGCGACGGCATGACGATGATCATCGTGACGCACGAGATGGAGTTTGCCCGCAACGTGTCGTCGCGCGTGATGTACATGGACGAAGGGGTGATCTACGAGCAGGGCCCACCGGCGCAGATCTTCGATAACCCCACGCGCGAGAAAACGCGGGCGTTCATTCACCGCATCCGCAGCTACACCAAGCGCTTTACCTCGCCCGATTACGATCTGTACGCGATGAACGCGGAGATCATCGCGTTCTGTGAGAAACACATCCTGCCGCTGGCCACGCGCGAGCGGCTGCTGCTGGTGGTGGAAGAGGTATTGCAGCTGTACACCCCACGGCTCACGGCGGCACCGCTCGACCTGTCCATCGGCTACTCCGAAACGGAGGAGACGCTGGAACTGGTGTGGGAAGGCCATGGTGCGGCGTTCAATCCGCTCGAGAACGACGACGCCCCCGACGATCTTGGCGTGATGCTGCTGCGTGGCATGACCGACACGCTCGAGTACGAGCGGCTTGGCGACGTGAACCGCCTCAGCATGCGACTGAAGACGACCTGACCATGCACACGTGCTTCATCGCGCGCGGCACTGTGCTCCCCTCGATGCGGCGCGCGCGCATCGGTATCGCGGCGCTCGCGCTGCTGGCGGCGTGCGGTGACGATCCGGCGGTGCCGTCGGTGGCGCAGGCGCGGGCGCAGGGCAACGGGACCACCGCCACCGTGGACGGCTACGTCACGGTGGCCCCCGGGGCGTTCGAGTCGGCGATGGGGGACCCGGGGTTCGCGCTGCAGGACTACAGCGGCGGGATCTACGTGAAGATCACGTCGCGTCTCACGTTTCCGCTGGGGTCGCGGGTGCGCGTGACGGGCACGCTGGCCGAGCAGGCGAAGTTCCGCATCCTGTCGGCGGAGCAGGCGTCAGTGCAGCAGCTAAGCGGCTCGCGCACGGTGATCCCGGAAGACGTGACCACGGGTGGCGTGGGCGAAGCCACCGAAGGGAAGCTGGTGCGCGTCACGGGGCGCGTCACGAAGACCTTCTTTGACGACTCGCCGTACGGCTACAAGCTGTATGTGAACGACGGCTCGGGGGAGGTGCAGATCTTCGTGCATCTGTTTCCCGGCGTGCCCACCAGCACGTTGCGGGCGCTGACCACCGCGCAGACGATCCAGGTGACGGGGCTATCGGCGCAGTACGAAAGCACGTACGAGGTCGCCCCGCGCCAGGCGGCGGATATCGTGGTGCGGTAGCGGGTCTGCCGAGTCCGTGGTTATAATATCGGTCGCCATTTACCGAACACGTGTCCGCACTGTGAGGGTGCCGCATGTCCCGTAATTCGTTCGCTTCATCAAACAACGACGCCGAGTCGGCGCTGTCAGACGACGATCTGGAGGGCGTGGTGGGGGGGACCAGAGGCCGCTGTATTCATGGCTCCACGACCGCACATCAGTACACCGAGTCGACCGAGTCGGGGCCGGTAACAAAGTCCTGCTCCGGACCCAGTGGCGGTGGTGTCATCTTCGATTAGCGCTAGACAACGACCGGTCGCGGTCGTTGCCACACGTTCGCCGCGTCGCTGAACTACGTTCCGGCATGCCCTTCCCGTTACGGT
>CAITQY010000338.1 GCA_903894655.1 uncultured Gemmatimonadota bacterium | reverse complement strand
GCTTCATCGTCGCCGCCCGGACCACGACGTTCTTCGCCGCGCGCTTCCTGCGCCTCCTGCAGTGCGGCGGCCTTCGGATCGATGCGACGACGGAGATCGCGGGCCATGGTCTTCGCCGCCGCCGTCGTGGCCAGCGACGCGGGCAGCTTGAGCACGACGTCGTACTCGGCGCGGCTGCCGAACGTCAGTAGCGCGGTGGCGTCGAGCCAGCTGTCGGACAGGTACACGCGCGGCCCGATGACCGCCGTGATGCCGGCGTCGCCGGGAACGTTGCCGAGCGTGCCGGCGATCTCGAACATCTTCTGCCCGAGCCGAAGCGAATCGCCGACACTGGCGTCGAGCGCCACCAGCAGCGACGGATCCACGAACACGATCGGTGCGGTGTGTACGCGTGACCACGCGTTGGCGGGCACGGTTTCGATCGCGCCGTAAAACGGATAGCCGGGCGAGACCGCACGCACCTGCACGAGCCGGGTACCGCCCGACGGTTCCGCCAACGCCATACTGGCGAACGTCGTCACGCGCGAGGTGGCGATCTGGTCGGCGCGCAGTGAATCGAGCAGGGTGTCGACGACCGCGGGGAAGGCGGCGCGCGCCTGCAGCGCCATGTCACCACCCAGCAGGGTGCGCGACTGTTCGCGAATGGAGCGCGTGACGTTCCCCGCGAACGAATCGATCGCCACGAGGGCGGCGACGCCGAACGCGATGGACGACATGTACAGTGCCAGCCGACGACGAGCCGTGCGACTTTCCCGCCACGCGAGGCGGAGCAGGGCCTGCGTGGTCATGAGGCGGCGATCACAGGCGTTCCGTGCCGGATATCCTCGACCACGATGCCATCGCGCAGGCGGATCGTGCGTTGCGTGCGCGCGGCGAGGGCGACGTCGTGCGTAACGAGGACGATGGTGCAGCCTTTCTCGCGATTGAGCGCCTGCAGCAGCTCGACGATGCGCTCGCCGGTGGCGCCGTCCAGGTTACCCGTGGGCTCGTCGGCAAACAAAATGCGCGGTTCGTTCACAAACGCGCGGGCCAGCGCCACGCGCTGCTGTTCACCGCCGGAGAGCTGCTGCGGGAAGTGGCCGGTGCGATCCCCCAGCCCCACGCGGGTGAGCAACTCGCGGGCGCGGGCGGTGGCCTCCTTGGCCGGTACGGCACCGGAGAGCTCGAGCGGCACCTGCACGTTCTCAAGGGCCGTAAGCGTGGGAATGAGTTGAAAGCTCTGGAACACGAAGCCCACTTTCTCGCCGCGCACACGCGCCCGACGATCTTCGCCGAGACTTCCAAATTCCTCGCCATCGAGCGACACTGTGCCCTGTGACGGGGTATCAAGTCCGGCCAGCAGGCCAAGGAGCGTGGTCTTGCCGCTGCCGGACGGGCCGACAATGGAAACGAAGGCCCCCTGCGGGACCTCGAACGACACGTCGCGCAACACGGTCAGGCGCTGCGTGAACGCACCGGCGCCGATCTGATATTCCTTGGTCAACCCACGGGCAACGAGCATGCGATTGGAACAGAAGAGGGAAGTCGGACGCTGGGCGGCGAGTCTTGTACTCGTGGCTCTGGCGGCAATGGGCACCGCCTGCGGTACCAACGCGGAATCCGGTCGTTCGGATTCCGCGGCTGGCGCCACGGCGACAGGTGAAAGAACCGGGAAGAGCCCCACGGCGGCAACTGCGATTGGTGAATCCGCCGTCGGCGGATCGGCCGCGGCGCCTTCCGATACCCCCAAGTCGGTCGGCGGGTCACCGCTGTCGCGGGTGGTGTTGCTGGGCACCAGCCTTACGGCGGGGCTGGGGCTCGATCCCGACGTGGCCTACCCGGCGCTTCTGCAACGGAAAGCCGATTCGGCGGGGTACGCGGTGCGCATCGTGAACGCCGGACTGAGCGGCGAGACCTCGGCGGGAGCCTTGCGTCGGGCCGGGTGGGTGTTGGACCAGCCGGCGGCGCTGGTCGTGCTCGAGGTGGGGGCCAATGACGGCCTGCGCGGGGTCGACCCCGACTCGACGTATGCGAATATCGTGGCGCTGGTGCAGGTGGTGCGGACGCAGCGGCCGGAGGCGCAGCTGGTCTTGGTGCAGATGGAAGCGCCAACCAATCTCGGCCGGAGCTACACCACGCGCTTCCATCAGGCGTACGTGCGGGCGGCCACGGTCACCGGCGTGACACTTCTGCCGTTCCTGCTGGAGGGGGTCGCGGGCGATGCCCGGCTCAACCAGGCCGACGGCATTCATCCGAATCCCGAGGGTTCGAAGCGGGTGGCCGATACGATGTGGCGCGGGTTGTCGCCGATGCTGGCGAAGCTGGCCGGTGGGTGACGGCCGCCGGCGCTGTCGGTGGAGCCCGCGGCGGGGTCCCTTCCAGTGTTGAGGCGGTCGGGTTATTTTTCGAGGCTGCGCAGGATTCGATGACTGGGTGCGTCTCGCCCGGTGTCTGGACCCCGCGCCGCATTCCAGCTGCTCTCCTGCGGGGGCTCGCCCCCGATGTCCCCTGTTCGAAGGTGTCGTTCGCATGGCCTTTTCTGCGACCCAGATCCGACGTGGCATGGTTCTCGTGTTCGAGAACGATCCCTGCCGCGTGGTTGAGTTCCGTCACCACACGCCGGGAAACCTGCGTGCCATGGTGCAGGCGAAGCTGAAGAACCTGCGCACCGGTTCGAATTTCGAGCATCGGTTCCGCGCGGCGGACACGATCGTGAAGGCGGACATGGAAACGCAGGAACTGGAGTTCATGTACCAGGGCGGCGACGTGTTTCACTTCATGAACATCACGAACTACGATCAGATCGAGATGGACGAAGAGTCGCTGGGTGACTCGGCGCCGTGGATGCAGCCGGGGATGAAGATTCTGGCCGAGTACTACAACGGCCGTCCCATCGGCATCGAGCTGCCGAACTCGCTGATCTTCGAGATCGTGGAAACGGCGCCGGTGGTGCGTGGTGCCACCAAGACGGCGTCGTCGAAGCCGGCGAAGTTGTCGAATGGCGTCACGGTGAACGTGCCGGAGTTCGTCGAAGAGGGCACCCGTGTCCGGGTGAACCCGACGACGGGTGAGTATCTGGAGCGCGCCAAGGAGTGATCGTTCGGCGGATGAAGAAAGTCGGGGCGAAGTAGGGCTGCCCCGCTTGCAATCGGTCTTTCGTCTGGTTACAGTTTGCGTCTCCCATCGGTTGTCATCCGAGATGCTGATCGAGTGGATGTTGGCTTCGAGCGTGATGGGTGAAAGCACACACGTTCGGCGATGGTGGCCGTAGCTCAATTGGTTAGAGCACCGGATTGTGATTCCGGGGGTTGCGGGTTCAATTCCCGTCGGTCACCCTGATCACTCTGCAAGCGCTGGTAGGGCACGGCGCTTCAGGAGGTCCGTAGCTCAATTGGTAGAGCACCGGTCTCCAAAACCGGCGGTTGGGGGTTCGATTCCCTCCGGGCCTGTTGGAAAGACAGTTTGGAGTTAGCTGTCGTGAGTCTTGAGTACAACGGGCGCTGCAAGGCGAACGGAGCGGGGAGTGATCGCGAACAGCGATCACGACAGGACATAGCATTACCGCCGTCGGCATGTCGCCTTCGGCGACTGCCGACGGCGGTATCGTCTAGGGGACTAGGACACAGCCCTCTCAAGGCTGGAACACGGGTTCGAATCCCGTTACCGCTACTGAAGGTGCTGGTGTATCACGCGGGTTGCACGACAAGCACAACGTAGACTCTGGCTCCATCGTCTATCGGTTAGGACACGACCCTTTCAAGGTTGAGAGACGGGTTCGATTCCCGTTGGAGCTATCAGCTCCCCATGGAGCTGGCTGATGCAGGTGTTGTTGGGGGCGTAGCTCAGTTTGGTTAGAGCACTCGACTGTCACTCGAGAGGTCGCGGGTTCGAGCCCCGTCGCTCCCGTTGGTTCGCGGATGTTTGGGATGCAGTCGCTGGTGGAGTTTCCGCGAACAGCGATGTTGGTTGCAGGTGCAGTGCGCCCTCGTGGTGGAATTGGTAGACACGCTACTTTGAGGTGGTAGTGCTTAACGGCGTCGCGGTTCGAGTCCGCGCGAGGGCACTGTTTACCGCTGGATAGCAGGACACGGCACCTCACCGTGAGATCGACCGCCACAGTAGCTCAGTGGTAGAGCACCCGATTCGTAATCGGGCGGTCATCGGTTCAATCCCGATCTGTGGCTCTTTTGGAAGTGTTCGATATACATACGTTTTTCTTCGGAAACGGCGCCCCTCAGGGGCGCCGTTGCTGTTTTGTGACCACGGGTGTGCACCGTGGCCGTTGCCAGGCCATTCGCGTTACGAGAGGATTCCCCCATGAACCACGCGCACGCCGAATGTCGAATCCTCATTGTCGAAGACGCCCCTGCCAACATTCAGGCGTTGTCGGCGGTGTTGCGCGAAGACGGGTACCTGCTGCATGTCGCCACCAATGGCCGACAGGCCTTGGAGGTCCTCGAGAAGGTCCGTCCCGACCTGATCTTGTTGGACGTGATGATGCCGGAAATGGACGGGTTCGAGACCTGCGAGCGCATCAAGGCCGTGCCGGCGTGGTGTGACATCCCCATCATCTTCCTCACGGCGAAAACCGACACCGGCGACATCGTGCGCGGGTTCGAGCTCGGGGCGGTGGACTACGTGGCCAAGCCGTTTCACGCGCACGAACTGCTGGCGCGCGTACGCACGCATCTCACCGTCGACCGGCTGCGCAAGGACAACGAGCGGCTGGTGCGCGTGGAATCCGAGGTCGCCCGGCATCGCTCGGTGGCGCAGATGGTGGCGGGCGTGGCGCACGAGATCAACACGCCGCTGGGGATCGTCAATACGGCGGCCAGTCTCGTGACCCGCGCGCTGTCGTCGCCGGTACTGATGGCGCTGGGTGAGACGCCGGATGGGCGGGAGGCGCTCGACGACTTAACGGATGCCAGCGCGCTGATTTCGCGCAACGTGACCCGCGCGCATAAGCTGGTGCAGGATTTCAAGAAGGTCTCGGTCGATCAGATCACCGACAGCAAGGAACAGGTGAATCTGGCCGACGTGGTGGACGAAATAGCGCACCTGTTCCGGGTGACGTCCCGCACCTCGCGCCTGGACGTGGTGATCGTCAACACGTTGCCGGACGCCCGTGGGGAGTGGCTGGGGTACCCGGGCTCGCTCACGCAGGTGCTGCAGAATCTGCTCAGCAATGTCCAGCGGTATGCCTATGCCGAGGGCGTGGGTGGCACCGTGGAGATCACGCTCGCCCTCGAGGGCACCGGCGCGTCGGCGATGTACCGCATCGCGGTCCGTGATTTCGGCCGCGGCATTGCACCCGAGCATCTCCCCCGTGTCTTCGAGCCGTTCTTCACCACGGGCCGCGGCAAGGGGGGCAGCGGCCTTGGTATGGCGATCGTGTACAATCTGGTCGCCGCCCATCTGCAGGGAACGATCGCGATCGCATCCACCGTTGGCGAAGGGACCACCGTAACCGTGCACGTGCCGGTTGTCACGTCGCAGTAAGGCGCCGCGCAGCATGCGATGGACTGCCACTCAGGGCGTCCCCGCCGTCTCCCGCTTCCCGTAAGGAATCCCGACCATGCATATGACCGAGGTTCACGTCGTTCTGGTGGACGACGAACCCGATGTTCACGAGATCACGCGCCTCGCGCTGCGCAAATTCCGCATCTACGGCTTGCCGGTGCGGTTGCACTCCGCGGCCAGCAAGGAAGAAGGGATCGCGCTGCTGAACAGCCTCACAGTTGGTCGAGCCGAATTCAGTCTGGCGTCGGTGGCGCTGATCGATGTGGTCATGGAAACCGATCACGCCGGGCTCGAGCTGTGCGCGTACATCCGTGACGTGATGAAGAACCGCCGCATCCAGCTGTACGTGCGCACCGGACAACCCGGTATCGCGCCGGAACGGTCGGTCATCGACCAGTACGAGATCCAGGGATATCTGGCCAAGTCGGAAGCCACCGAGGACAAGCTGTACACCTTGGTCAAGGCGGGGGTGCGTCAGCACCTCTATTCCGGGTTGTCGTACACGCTGCAGCACAAGCTGCATGGCCTGATCCAGTCGGCGTCCTCCCGCGACGGCATTGCGGCGTCGTTGCGCGCCTGGCAGCGACAGGTCACTCTCGGTCCGAAGGGGGAGACGCCGTCGTCGCTCAGCTTCTCGTCCTGTTACATCGTGGACGACCAGGTCGTGGACGCTTTCAATGTGTGGCAGGACGAGGCGCTCGCGCGGCAGCGGCGGGACGAACTGGCCGCGTTACCGGCGACGCCTCTCAACGAGGAGGGCGACCGCATTACGATGGACGGTCGGGACTTTCTTATCCAGATTGCGCCGACGGCGGCCAACGCGGCGGTGCAGTACATGCTGCGCGGCACGGTGCCGTCCCCCGATTGGGAAGTCGCCCTGTATCACGCGTATCTGCGGTCCTTCGCAGCGCTCTGGAAGCAGGCCAGCTAACCGCGACCGCATCGAGCGCGCCCATACTCCGGGCGTCCCGCCCCCACCTTTTTTTGGAAGGCAATCCCGAGTATGCATTTCACCGAGTTTCAGGTTGTTCTTGTGGACGACGAACCCGATGTGCACGAGATCACGCGCCTGGCGCTGCGCAAATTCCGCATCTACGGCCTGCCGGTGCGGTTGCACTCCGCGGCCAGCAAGGCCGAAGGCATCGAGCTGCTGAACAGCCTCACGCTCGGCCGAGCCGACCTCAGTCTGGCGTCGGTGGCGCTGATCGATGTGGTCATGGAAACCGATCACGCCGGGCTCGAGCTGTGCGCGCACATCCGCGACGTGATGAAG
>CAITQY010000337.1 GCA_903894655.1 uncultured Gemmatimonadota bacterium | reverse complement strand
TCCAGTTCTTCCGTGACGTCGAGCGGACCGGTGAGGAGCTGGTGGTTACCAGCGACGGCGTGCCGGTGCTGAAGGTGGTGCCCTTCAGCCAGCCCCGCTCGGTCGAAGACGCGTTCGCCGACGTGCGTGGTCAGCTCGCGTGGACGGGTGACATCGACGCCCCGACGGACGCCGAGTGGCCGACGTCGTGAGTCAGTCGTGAGCGTGTCGTGAGTCGCGTGGTGCTCGATACGTCGGCGTTGCTGTTCTGGACGCTGGCGCCGGAACGGCTGTCGGCACGGGCGCGGATGGCCATCGATGGGGCCACGCCATTCGGTTGGCTGGCCAGCGCGATCTCGCTGTGGGAGATCGGCCTCAAGGTGCAGCGCGGGCAACTCTCGCTCGGCGTGACGTTCGCCGAATACGTGCAACGTCTGCAACTCGTGGACGGCTTGGTGTTGGCACCGGTGGATGTGCGCACGTGGCTGCGCACCCTCGAGCTGGACTGGGCGCATCGCGATCCGGCCGACCGTGTGATCGTGGCGACGGCGGAGTTGCAATCGCTGCCGTTGGTCACGTCGGATGCGGAGATGGGTCGATATTACGCGGATGTGGTGTGGTGATTGCTGTATCGCGTGGAGCGCGTCGCTACCGATAGTTGTGTCCCTTCACATGCTGCTCGCCGCCACCCAGCTCCAGCGCCTTGAACTGTTTGGCGCGCACGTTCACCACGTGCTGCTCTACCTGCAGTGTGCCGCGAATGAGCAGCATGGGTGACGTGGAGATGAGCTGCGCATGTTCTTCGAAGCGATCGGGGGTGATCACGATGTTGATCATCCCCGTTTCATCTTCGAGGGTGAGAAAGACGAATCCCTTGGCAGTGCCCGGGCGCTGCCGGCAGATCACCAGTCCGGCCACGGCCACGCGTTGTCCATCCTTGCCCAGTTCGTGCGCTTCACGGGCCGACAGCACGCCGTTGGGCGCGAGAATGGGGCGCACGTGCTTCATGGGATGCCCGGCCAACGACAGTCCCGTCATGCGATAGTCGGCTTCGGTGAGTTCGATGGGCGTGTAGGCCGGCAGTTGCGTGGGCACCGGCTGCGCCTGAAAGGGCGCCAACGGCAGCTCGGGGCCACGGGTGGCGGCCATCACTTCCCAGAGCGCCACGCGCCGTCGCCGTTCGGGCGGTTCGTGCGCGAACATGCGGTCGAACGCACCGGCTTCGGCTAGTCGTCGCCATGCCGTTTTGTCGAGCGACACGCGACGCACGGCGTCTTCGACACTGGTGAACGGGCCATGCACCAACGCCGCTTCGAGGGCGCGACGGGCCTTGGCGCCCAGTCCGCGTACGAGTCGCACACCCAAGCGCACCGCCACCACATCGCGCATGGGTTGCGGGCCGATCTGACGACCCCAGCGCACCACGCCATCGTTGGGTATGAGCACGCGTCCATCAGCCATTTCCAGCGCGTGATCCCACGTGCTGCGCGTAAGATCGACCGGATGTACTTCCACGCCATGTCGCTTGGCGTCTTCGATGAGCGTGCTTGGCGCGTAGAAGCCCATGGGCTGCGCGTTGAGAATGGCGGCGGTGTATTCGGGTGCGTAGTAGTGCCGAAGCCAGGCGGTGGCGTACACGATGAGTGCGAAGCTGGCCGCATGACTTTCGGGGAAACCGTAGTCGGCGAAGGCGTTGATCTGGTTGTAAATGCGACGGCCGGTTTCTTCGGGGATGCCGTTTTTGGCCATGCCCGCAATCAACTCCTCGCAAATCTGCGCCATGCGTTCGCGCGACCGCTTGTGTCCCATGGCGCGACGCAGTTGATCGGCCTGTGTGGGCGTGAAGCCGGCGGCGACGATCGCCACCTGCATCCCCTGTTCCTGAAAGAGCGGCACCCCGAGCGTGCGCTTGAGCACCTTCTCGAGCATGGGGTGCGGATACGTGACCGGTTCCAAGCCCGCGCGCCGTCGCAGGTACGGATGCACCATCTCGCCCTGAATGGGCCCCGGCCGGATGAGCGCGACCTCGACCACGAGATCGTAGAAGCAGCGCGGCTTGAGACGCGGCAGCGTGTTCATCTGCGCGCGACTCTCGATCTGAAAAAGCCCCACAGTATCGGCTCGGCACATCACGTCGTACACGGCCTGATCGCTCATGTCGAGTTGGCCGAGATCGATCGTGGTGCCGCGCGTGTGCCGGATGTACAACAGGCAATCCTGCACCACGGTGAGCATGCCAAGACCAAGCAAGTCGATCTTGACCAGGCCTACGGGATCGAGATCGTCCTTCTCCCACTGGATGACGGTGCGCCCAGGCATGGAGGCGGGCTCGATGGGCACGATGGAGCCGAGCGGTTCTTCGGTGAGAATGAACCCGCCCACGTGAATGGAGCGATGACGTGGCAGCTGATGCAGGCCGGCGACTACGTCTGCGAGCCGACGTACGCGTTCATCGTTGGGGTCGAGACCGGCGCGTGACAACACGTCACCTTTCGGCTGCGGCTTACTCTCTGCGCGGGCATCGGCCGCGATCTTGCGCTCGGCCTGCATGTCGATGACCTGCGCCCACGTGCCGTCGCGGTCGGTGGGACCCTTGGGGGCGCGCTGTGCGGTGGCTGATGCTTTCGTTTGAGTGGAGGCGACTTTGCGCGACGCCTCACGCACCACGCGCGCCTTGGTGGTGGCTTCGGTGCCGCCGAGCATCTGCTGGCCTAAGCGATCGGCGTCGGTGGTGCTTGGTGCGGTGGGTGGTACGGTGGCCTCGCCTTCGGGTGCCGGTGTATCGACCCGCAGCGCATCCGCCGTGCTCCGTGCACTGAACCGATCGCTGAGCGACGCCAGCATGTCGCCCTGCTGCACCGAGAAGCCGAGCACGCGCGCCGCATCGCGCACGGCGCTGCGTCCGCGCCAGGTGATCTGCTCGCACACCATGGCGGCGTGTTCGCGGCCGTAGCGATTGTATACGTACTGCAGCACGCGCTCGCGATCGCGATGCGCGAAGTCGATGTCGATATCGGGCGGTTCTTTGCGTCCTTCGCTCAAGAACCGCTCGAACAGCAGCTCCATGCGAATGGGATCGACCGCCGTGATGCCAAGGCAGTAGCACACGGCTGAATTGGCGGCGGAGCCACGACCCTGGCAGAGAATTCCTTCGCGTCGCGCGAAGCGGACGATGTCCCACACGGTGAGAAAG
>CAITQY010000336.1 GCA_903894655.1 uncultured Gemmatimonadota bacterium | reverse complement strand
CGAGCGCGACGCGCCGTGACATCAGACGGTTCTGGCCGCGTTGAGCTCGGCGGCGCGGCGCTCCACGGCGCGCTCGGAGACACGTGCCTCCTGCCAGTCGAGCCAAATTTTCGGCACGAGCTGCCCACCGAGGCGACGGTTGCCATCGTGCGTGCCATGCCAATCGGAACCACCACTCGGCAGCAACCCGGCCTTCTCCGTGTTGTCGAAGAGGCGCTGCGAGAGCGAGGGCGGATGGCTGGGGTGCAGCACCTCGACCGAATCGAGTCCCATGTCGGCAAGCCGCTGAATGCGGGTGGGCGTTGCCGAATCCCCTGGATGCGCCCAGACGGCCAGCCCACCGGCTTCATGCACCAGCGCGATGGCGTCGGCGACATCGAAGCGTTCTTTCGCCATATACGCAGGACGCCCGAAGCCGATCCAGCGATCGAAGGCATCACGGAAATCCCTCACCCACCCGCCAGCGACCATGGCGCGGGCCACGTGAGGGCGACCGACCGCCCCCGCGTTCGCTTCGGCGAGCACGGCTTCCATGGTCACGGGAATGCTGTGCCGATTGAGCACTTCGACGATCCGTACGGCGCGTTCCACCCGTCCAACCTGCAGCTCGCGCAGCGCGGAACGCATCGCGTCCTGGTTGGAGAGATGGAGACCGAGCAAGTGCAACTCGTCCTCATCGAAATGCGAACTTAGTTCGACGCCGGCGATGATGCGGACACCACATTCGGCGCCAGCCGCGATCGCCTCCGGCAGGCCGTCGACGGTGTCATGATCGGTGAGCGCGATCGCATATAGCTTGGCTTCGCGGGCCGCTTCGACCACCTTCGTGGGCGAGAGCGCGCCGTCGGATGCGGTCGAGTGGACTTGCAGATCGACGAATTGCGCGGACTCGCCGCGTCCCGAAATCGTCTCCGGGCCCGATGTGCCCGGCGTGCCGGTCACGTGCGGTAGCCTGCCTCGGGAGAGCGCGCGCCCGGCTGCGACGTGCGGAAGAGTGCGAGGAGCTGCGCGTTCTCGAGCTCGGCGAGCGACTGCTCCCGTGCGCGCGTTCCGACTGGAGAGTAGCGAGTTACCCGCACATCGCGGTCGTCGCCGGTTCCAGCCACAAAGATCAATCCGAACTCATCACCGACATACTGGGTGAGGAATCCGGAGGGGTACACCTGCCATTCGCGTCCATCGACCACGATGCGTCGCGCGGGCATATCAGCCTCCCTGTACTTCGCGCCAGAGTCCTGGTGTCTGGCCGAGTTCATGGGCCGCGGCGATGGCGTGCTCGCTTGCGGCCTCAGTAAACTCGACGAAACGACCGGAATCCGTGGCGTGTTCAAAGACCCAGAAATGTGCTGGTGCGGCAGCGGCGTGCGCCCGTCGGCGGTCGAGGTCGGCCAGATAGGCCCCTCGTTCCGCCGGGGCGACAACGCGCTCCTGCATGGCCAGCACGCGTGCCATGACGAACTCAGAGCTCCGTTTCGGAAACCGACTCCAGCGTCTTCTTGAGGTCGGCCATGAACCGATCCGCATCGGCACCGTCGATCACTCGGTGATCGAATGACAACGAGAAGTACGCACAGGTGCGGATCGCGATGGTCTCTTCTCCATCCGGGCCGGTGATGACCTTGGCCCGCTTCTCGATCGCGCCGAGTCCGAGGATGGCGGTTGTCCCCACGGGGATAATGGGTGTGCCGAAGAGCGACCCAAAGACGCCAGGGTTCGTGATCGTGAACGTCGAATTCTGGACATCGGTCGGGCTGAGCTTCTTGCCGCGCGCGCGCGCTGCGAGATCATTGGTACCGCGCGTCAGGCCGGTGAGCGAGAGCTCATCGGCATTCTTGAGCACAGGAACGATCAGACCGGTTGGCTCAAGGGCGACCGCGATGCCGAGATTGATCTGCTTGCGCAGGATCACGTCGTTGCCGGCGACCGCCGCATTGAGCGTGGGATGGCGCTTGAGTTGCGTGCACACCGCCCGCAAAATGAACGGCAGGTACGTGAGCTTCTGGCCGGACTGCGCTTCGAACTCCTTGCGCATGGCGGCGCGGATGCGCGCGACCCGTGTCAGATCAATCTCGAAGAACGACGTCACATGCGTTGCCACCTTGATGGCGAGCGCCATATGATCGGAGGTGAGCTTCCGGATCTTCGACATCGGTTCAACGGTATCACCGGTCCACGGCGTGGGCAGTGGGCCGCGATGTTCGACCCCAGCGGGCGCGGGCATCGAGGCGCCAGGCGCCGTGGAGGCGGAGACGGCGGGCTTCGCCGCCAAAAACGCGTCGAGGTCCTTGCGCGTGACGCGACCTGCGATGCCGCTTCCACTCATGCCGGCAATCTCGACGCCGTGTTCGGCCGCCATCTTCCGCACGAGCGGCGACGACTTGGTACGCACGCGTTCTTCGAAGGAGCCGGCGGGTGCCGCCGGTACTGCGGGTGCCGCCGGTACTGCGGGTGCCGCCGGGGTAGCCGAGGCCGCAACTGGTGCGGACGGGGTCACAACAGACGCAACGACCGGCGCCGACGCTGGGGCGGCCGCCGGTGCACTCGGCGCATTCGCCGGGGGGGCGGCGGCAGCGGCGGCGTCGGTCTCGAGGCGCGCGACCACCGTCTGGATGGCGACCGTCTGCCCTTCTCCGATCAGAATCTCGATGAGGATACCGGCCGACGGGGAGGGAATCTCCGCATCGACTTTGTCGGTGGAGATCTCGAAAAGCGGTTCGTCGCGCTTGACGTGGTCGCCGACCTTCTTCAGCCACCGCGAAACGGTTCCCTCCGCGATGGACTCACCCATCTGCGGCATGATGACATCTACACGAGCCACTCGATCATCCTCGATCTAAAGAAGCAGCGTCGGCCGCGCGATCCGCACGACGCAAACGCCACAAGGCGAGAATCGGCAGCGTTATCGCGCCGACGGCACCACCGTACCCTGCGTACACCCACCATTCGCACGCCGGCAACCCCGCCATGGGAGTGCAGCGGGCAAAGAAGCCCAGCAACTTCCCGATGCCAACACCGACCATCGCGCCGCTGACGGCACCGATAAAGAAAGTAAAACACCCCACGCCGATATTCCGACCGACGCGGTCTTCGGGGAGGGGGGCGTGGGCATCGCCAGCTGAGGTCGTCGTCATCAATACGCAGTCAGGCGCCGGACCGCTCGAACGATATCGGCAGTTTGCGGCAACACGTAATCTTCGAGCGCTGGCGCGTACGGCAGCGGGATATCGGCGGCCGTTACGCGCAACACGGGAGCGTCGAGCCACTCGAAACAGGTTTCGTTCACGCGCGCGGTAATCTCACCCGCCATGCCCCCCGTGCGCGTGTCCTCATGCACAATCAACAGCCGATTCGTCTTTTTGACAGTACGGAAGATGGCTTCGTCGTCCATCGGCGCAAGCGAGCGCAAATCGATGACTTCGACGGAAATTCCTTCGGCCGCGACGATCTCTGCCGCTTCGAGCGCCTTCCAGACGGTCGACGCATACGTAACGATCGACACGTCGCTCCCTTCACGGGCCACGCGCGCCTTGCCAATCGGCACGACGTGGTCTCCGGCGGGCATGACCTCTTTCACACGACGATAGAGATACTTGTGCTCGAAAAAGAGAACGCAGTCGTCGTCGCGGATGGCCGCTTTCATCAGGCCCTTGGCGTCCGCCGCCGTGGCGGGATACACGATCTTCAGTCCCGGCGTGTGGAGGAAGCCCGCTTCGGGGTTCTGCGAATGGAACGGCCCGCCACGGACGTAGCCGCCACTGGGACCGCGCACGACCATGGGACAGGGCAGGAACGCGCGATAGCGCGCCGTGGCGACATAGTTGGTGAGCATATCGTAGGCGTTGGCGATGAAGTCGATGAACTGCATCTCGACCACCGGCCGCAGCCCCATGTGGGCCGCACCGGCCGCCGCCCCCACGAGCGCGATCTCGCTGATCGGCGAATCGATGACGCGCTGCTCGCCGAACTTTGCCAACAACCCTTCGGTGACCTTGAAGGCACCGCCGAATGCCCCGATGTCCTCGCCCATGCAGAAGACATTCCGATCGCGCTCCATCTCCTCGAAGAGCGCCTCACGGATCGCTTCCAGATACGTGATCTCAGCCATCAGGGCTTCGCTCCATCGGCCTTCCAGGTGCCCCAGCTCTCGGGGCGTTCCTCACCGTACGCGTCGGCCCCGGCGTCACGACGAAACCAGAGCGGTTGCTCGGCGGGCGGTTCCGCGTACACGCCAATCAAAGCTTCCCGCGCATCCGGCGTTCCGGAGCGCTCGGCGAGATCAGTGGCGTCATCGATCTCGCGCATGATGCGCGCATCGATGGCCTCGATCTCCGTGTCTGTGACGCCGAGCTGCGACCGCAGCACCTGTGCATAGCGATCAATCGGATCGTTCTCGGCCGCCCATTTCTCGATCTCGCCGGGAGGTACGTACGACTGATTGTCGTGCTCCGCGTGGCCTTTGCGGCGATACGTGATCAGTTCGACCAGCGCCACACCATGGCCGGCGCGGGCGTGATCGACGGCCTCCTTGGTCACATCGTAGGTGGCCAGCACGTCGTTGCCATCGGCCTGGAGTCCCAGCACGCCATACCCGATTGCCTTGTCGACAAAGAATTTCGCCGCAGACTGTTTGTGCGTGGGCGTGGAGTACGCGTAGCCATTGTTCTCGACGATGACCACCAGCGGGCATTTCTGCACGGCGGCGAAATTGATGCCCTCGTGAAACGCGCCGGTGCTCGTCGCGCCGTCGCCGACATACACCAAGCCGACGCGATCTTCACCGCGCATCTTGAACGACATCGTCACACCGGTCATGACCGGAACCATGTCGCCAAGGGGGGAGATCTGTCCAAGGAATCCGCGCGTCACCCCGGCGTCACCGATGTCGCCGAAGTGGATGTTGAGCTCCCGTCCGCGCGTGGGCGAGTCGGCCTTGGCCATGTACTGCTTCAACACTTCGACTGGTGTCGCCCCTTTGACGAGCATGGCGCCGAGGTTGCGAATGAGGGGCGACATGACATCACGCTGCTCGAGGGCGAAACAACTGCCCACGGCATCGGCCTCCTGACCAAGGGAGCGAAAGAGGCCACCCACGACCTTGGTTTGGCGGTACAGGTTCACGAGGCGCTCTTCGAGCTGCCGCGTGAGCTTCATCCAGTAATAGAGCTCGAGCTTCCGCTCCCGCGAGAGCGCGTCGCTCGGACGCGTTGTGACCACCGACGTGCCGCGGCCGGCTCGCGCCCTCGCCATCAGTATCCGGCCTCGATCGTGTGTCGAGGATCAGCGGTGCGATGTACGGCGTTGAAAAAGCGCTTGACGTTCTTGTCGATACGGCTCTCACCGACCTGATCGGTGCGGGCCTCAACGAATGTGTAGTGCCCGCCTTCCATCTTGACCGAGAGCGTGAGTGCGCCGAGGGTCCCGTTGAAGCTTCGCGATCGCACATCGGCCGCACCACGGGATAGTCCGAGCGCCGCGAAGAACTGATCAGCCAACGTCAGCACCGTGTCGGGTGCGAGCGAGGTCCGATGAAAATGCCGCATACTCAGGGTTCCTTGCGCGTACTGTCGTTTGCGCGCGGCGGTGGTTCGGGCGGGCGCGACGATGCCGGGGGCGAGAAATCGCCTGGCTCGTCGGCGGCCATGATGTCTTGCGTCCAGTCCGGCGTCTTTTGCAACACCTTCGTGGAGTCGAGCCGGAACTGAATGGCCATCGCCCACATGCCGGCCGTGACAAACATCAGATTGCTGCGGTAGGTGCCCAACTCCTCAGTCGCGGCAAGGCCATTGGAGACGGTCTTGCGATCGCGATTGGTGCCGAAAATGCGTCCTTCGCCACCCTGAATCGGGAGGCCGCTCTTCACATCATGAACCATCACGCGCCAGTAGATCGGCTCGAGCGCGCGCGTCGGCTTTGTCTCGGGCGATACCCGAATGACGAAATCGTCCGTCTTGAAACGGAGTTCATTCGTTGGTGGTGGGCTCCCCCCGCCTCCGCAGCTGGCCATGACCAGGCCAGCTGCAGCGAGTGCCACCACGCGACGGAGACGACGCGTGCGCTCTGCGATCATTGATAGTATTCCAGCCCGAGGTGGGTGATCTGTTCTTCACCCATAAGGTGACGAAGCGTGTTCTTCAACTTTGTCTGCTGGATGAAAAGATCATGCTCCGGCTGCAGCCCCGGCGCCGTCTGTGGCGCTTTGTAATAGAAGCTTAACCATTCCTGAATCCCCTTCATGCCCGCGCGCATCGCGAAGTCCGAGAACAGCGCCAAGTCGAGCACCATCGGTGCGGCGAGAATGGAGTCACGGCACAGGAAGTTGACCTTGATCTGCATCGGGTAGCCGAGCCACCCCTTGATGTCGATGTTGTCCCACCCTTCTTTGTTGTCGCCGCGCGGCGGGTAGTAGTTGATGCGCACGACATGGGCAAAGTCCTTGTACAGCTCCGGATACACTTCAGGCTGAAGGATCGTGTGGAGCACGGAGAGCTTCGAGGCTTCCTTCGTCTTGAATGACGCCGGATCATCAAGCACTTCGCCGTCGCGATTGCCGAGGATGTTGGTGGAGTACCAGCCTTCGAGGCCGAGCATGCGCGCCTTGAGGCCCGGCGCGATGATGGTCTTCATCCACGTCTGTCCGGTCTTGAAGTCCTTGCCGGAAACGGGCACACCCTTCGCGATGGCGAGGTCAAGCAGCGCCGGGAAATCGGCGGAGAGATTCGGGGCACCGTTGCAGTACGGGATGCCTTCCATGATGGCGGCATAGGCGTACAGCATGCTGGGCGCGATCGAATCATCATTCTCTTCCATCGCCTTTTCGAACGCTTCGATGGTCTGATGCTGCGGTCCGGGCGCGATGTACGTTTCGGTCGATCCGGTCCAGACCATCACGCCGCGTGACGCGCCAGAGCTCTGCATGAGGTTCCGGATGTCGGCACGGATCTGCTCGGCGAGATCGCGCTTGTTCTTGCCCGTCTTGACGTTGGTGGCGCGCGTAATGCGCGTGACGTAGCGGCTCTCGAATACGGCCGGCATCGGCTTGATGCTCTTGAGGAAATCGGCGATCGGCTCGATGTCCGCCTTGTCGAGGACGCCGGCATTCATGGCCGACTCGTACGCGGTGTCGGGGATAGGATCCCAGGCGCCGAAGACGATGTCGTCGAGCTTGGCGAGCGAGACAAAGTCCTTGATGAGCGGACTGCGTTTGTCGGTTCGTTTGCCGAGGCGAATCGTCGCCATCTGAGAAAGCGAACCGATCGGCACCGAGAGACCGCGACGCACGCGCTCAACACCGGCAATGAACGTGGTGGCGACGGCGCCGAGACCCGGCGTGAAGATGGCGAGCTTCCCCGTTGCCGGGGCTGGGGCCGCGGCATTACCGCGAATCGAGTCGGACACTGCGTTTATTCTCCGGGGGAGGTGGTCGTACGATATACGAAGCTGATGCGCTGGAAGACCGTAATCCACGCGGTGACGGCCAGCAAACTGACGATGCCGGCGAGAATCCAGCCGTTGAGCGCCAATCCAAAAAACGCCTGTGGTGCGGAAAGCAGCGTGATGCGCTCGGGGCGCTGCAGCATGCCCACTTTCGCATCGACACCGAGCCCCTCAGCTCTGGCGCGCGTGTATGAGGTAAGGAAAGTAGCGATGAGGGCCGCCAGCGTGACCAGGACCATAGGCTGGCTGGCGTGCACTGGGTGCGTCGCATAGAACACCAGCAGGCCGCCAAAGAGGAAGCCGTCGGCGACACGGTCTAGCGTGGAGTCGTAGAAGGCGCCGAAGACGGTGCTCTGCCCCGTCCGGCGGGCGACCGTTCCGTCGAGCACGTCGAATAGCGCGGTGAGCCCGAGAAACCAACCACCGGCACTGATATGTCCGGATGCGAAGATCACCCCGGCCGTGCACGTGCAGATCGTGCCGACGGTGGTGATCGTGTTGGGGCGCACGCGCCGCGCGACGAGCCAGTCCGCCACTGGGGCGATGACTCGCATGTATCCGCGCTGGACGGCGCTCCACAGTGATTGCATCTCAGTCGCGCTAAGGTAACAAAAAAGTATCGAGCTGTGGAAAGTTAGAACTCCCCTTGCGTCAACGGTAGAGATAAAAGCGTCTGGCGTCCTTTTCGAACCCAATTACCGCCGGCAACTGTCGATCCATGACCGCATCCGGGTCCGCTCCACCCAAGAGGGCCTCCCGGGCACGAGCCGACCCCATCCGCTGGTCGAAGGCAGTGGCGGTGACTCGGAGCGAATCCTTGTGCACACGCGAGATCGCCCAGAGGATCGCCGCGCCGATGCGGGCGGGCTGAATACGCTCGCGATCCGTCACCACGATCCGGACGCCCGGAATCGACTGCCCGGCGAACTTGCCGTCGCCCGGCTTATTGGGCGTGAATCGATCCGCCTTAAAGGTGACGCCGGTCAGCGAGAGGTCCTCGAGCATCCGGGTGACGGAATCGGCGCGGAGCCAGGAGGCGCCGAACCGCTGAAAGGGTTCGTCCGTACCGCGCCCAACGGAGACGTTGCTCGCCTCGAAGGGGACCAGCGCGGAGTAGAGCAGCGCGCTGGTGATGTTCGGCATGTTCGGCGACGGGCGGATCCAGGGTAGCGAGGTCTCATCGAACCACATGCTGCGGCGCCAGTTCCTCATGGGCACGACCGTCAGGCGGGTCCCGAGCTTGAACTGGGCCTGAAAGAGCCTCGCCATTTCGCCCATGGTGAGGCCATGTCGGAGCGGCATTGGATAGAGGGCGAAGCCGTTGGTCCGATTGCCGACCACGGGCATCTCTCCGTTGGCCAGCGCCGAGTCGAGCAGCGCGCCCTCGGCGCGGGCTCCGGTGATTGGGTTCGGTCGATCGAGGACGAGCACGGGAATGCCGCGCTTCGCGCCCGCCTGCATCGAGTAGAGCATCACGCCGACATAGGTCCAGGTGCGGGTCCCGATGTCTTGGAGATCGACTACGAGGACATCGACGTCGGTGAGGAGGCTGTCCGGGGGCGCGATGGTGCGACTTTGGTAGAGCGAGAAGATGGTGAGACCCGTCTTCAGGTCCTTCTCGTCACTGAGGTTTGGCCGATCAGCGGTTCCCGTGGCACCATGTTCGGGGGCGAACAGGCGAACGAGCTTCACGCCGGCACGCAGGGCACGCGGGTCCGTGGCGAGCAGGTCGATGGAGCGGCGGCCTTTCTCGTCGACGCCCGTCTGATTAGTCACCAAGGCGACACGCTTGCCGGCGATCAGCTTGATGCTATCGTCCAGCAGCACGGTAATACCGGGGCGGACCTTGCGATTCCGATTCCCGATCGGCATTCCATCGATACCCTCGTCGGGCATCGGCGCATTGTCCGGTCGGCTGCTACGCGCGCATCCCGCCACGAGCGTCCCGACACACACCACAGAGAGCAGCACCAGCGTCTTGATGGACTTCACGCGTAACCTCCAGAAGATCCCGCTGCGCTTCGATCGCGCAACATCCCGCCCTACCGTGAACACATGACTCGACCGGCTCCCTACCAACCCGCTCGGCCTTCCGACCCATCCGGCCGCGCCGCGGACTGCACGAAAGCACCGAATCGCGTGTGTCTCAAGCGGCGTGCGTCGTGGATCTTGACGTTGGCTGCCACGGCGGGCGTACTGAGCGGGTGCGCCGTGCATCCCGCTGGGTCTCGGGACTTGCCACCGGTGCCCGGGATTGCGCGCGCGCAGGCGCTGCGAGTCGGCGACAGCGTCCGTGCGGTTCTCACGCGGGCATTGGCGGACAGCGCGTTCCCCGGGGCGTATGCCGCCGTCGGCACCGCCGACGGCGTCATCGCCGAATACGGGGTGGGCCGACTGGATATCGCCGATGGTACCCGGCCGTCGGCGACTACGATCTGGGATCTGGCGTCGCTGACCAAAGTGATCGGCACGACGAGTGCCATGCTTCAGCTCGTGGGGTCAGGACAGGTGGCGCTCGATTCACCCGTCGTGCGCTACCTGCCGGCGTGGAAGGCACCGGGCGCCGAACGGATCACGGTGCGTCATCTGCTCTCGCACTCGTCCGGTATGCCGGCATGGCGCGCCCTGTACAAAGAGGCGACCACGCCGGAGGAGGCGGAGCAACAGCTGTTCGCGACGTCGCCGGATACGCTCCCCGGTGTGCGGTACGTCTACAGTGATCTGGGCTTTATTCTGCTGGGAAAGCTGGTGGAGCGGGTCAGCGGCGAGCGCTTGGCCCAGTACGACTCCAGCCACCTGTTTGCCCCCTTAGGGATGACCGATACGCGCTATCTCCCGCCGGCCACCTGGCTTCCGCGCATTGCGCCGACCGAGCAGGACCCTTGGCGTCAAAAGAAAGTGCGGGGTGAAGTACACGACGAGAATGCGGTCCGCCTGGGCGGTGTATCCGGGCACGCGGGGCTGTTTTCCACCGGTCAGGACCTGGCGCGCTTCGCCCGGATGTATCTCCGGAACGGAGCGCTGGATGGCGTGCGGGTCTTCGACTCCGTCACGGTCGCCACGTTTACACGTAAGCAGGACTCGACGATCTCTCACCGGGCACTCGGCTGGGAGACGCCGACCGGGGGCAACTCGGCCGGGAGTCGGCTGTCCCCCGTGGCGTTCGGTCACACGGGGTTCACCGGCACGTCGCTGTGGATGGACCCGGCACAGGGGGTGTTCGTCCTCTTGCTGACCAACCGAGTGAATCCGACCCGTGAGAACCGGAAGATCGGCGGTGTCCGGACGGCGCTGGCGGATGCGGCGGTGAGTGCGTTGCGCGGTAACGCGGGTCGATGACCGTTGTTTTGCGTGGGGCGTTCTTGAACGGGAGCGATTCACTCGCTATTTTCCTAGTAGCTAGACGCGACGCTGTCCCGGTTGCCGATCGCGGGTGCGATCGGGTGCGGGCGGCGCGCTCCATCAGGCCGGGGTGTCAGCCGGCCGCTTCGGAGGACAGCAATGAGCACGATGCAGCAGCCGGATGTCATGGTGGTTCTCACGTCCACGGCCGCGACGGAAGTCCGCAAGTTCATGGAAGCGGAAGGCGTCACGCCCGAGCAGGGTGGCCTTCGCGTGTCCGTGATGCCGGGCGGGTGCAGCGGCTTCAAGTACGGGCTGGTGATCGAGGACAAGAACGCGGAAGACGACACGGTTTTCGAACTCGAGGGCATCAAGCTCTTCGTCGATCCGTTTTCGGCGCAGTATCTCAGCGGCACGACGATCGACTATGTCACGTCGATGCAGGGATCTGGTTTCACGTTCAAGAATCCGCAATCAACCGGCGGCTGCGGTTGCGGCAGTTCTTTCTCGGCCTAAGCGTCACTTGAACATTCGGCTGTGCATTTGACAGCAGCATCTCGGCGCTGCCAGTGGCAGCCGAGTCTAATGATCGACAATGAGGGGATACGGACATGTCAACGGATAACGCATTGCTCGAAGAATACTCGCAGCGTGAGTACAAGCACGGCTTCGTGACGGACAT
>CAITQY010000335.1 GCA_903894655.1 uncultured Gemmatimonadota bacterium | reverse complement strand
GGCCGAGTTTGAAGCGCAGTATTACGACACACACCACACCCACACATCCGTGGGTGTACTCAACTAAACCAGTCTCCTGAAAACCCGGCGCGGTTCACCAGCCAAGCGGCGAAGTAATTTGTATAGACTACTCATGAACTTGTTAGACGGCATATTTGCCTCGGAAAATATCCACCAAAAGAACGCAAGGGTTGCCCGCGAATTCATGCTCGCGGAGAACTATAGTTAATAAACAACTCTTCACCGGCCTTAATATCCTTGCATGCCTTTAACACATAAGTAATTCTCTCTGAGCTTCTGTTCTCAACGAAGAAACAATTTGGGTCTTCGGCGTGATTCAAATAGTAATCCGGTATCCTGGTCACAAACTCAGAACCGATATCTTCTCTTGCAATAATGACCTGAGTCGCGTCATTATAAAAGTTGTGCTGCTTCAAAACAGACAACAATTCAGCTGTAAAATCATCGTAGCTATATTCCCTATAGACGATAGGATTATCAAAAACTACCTCTCCCTTCTTGATGCTTGAGCTTGTAAACAGCCCACAACCCGCCCCCTTTATGGTTGAAGGCCTGATTTGTAAATTACTGTATTTTAGTTCCATATACTCTGCGATTCAGGGGAGAAAGAACTACATGCAAATTTGCATAGCACTAACTCTATACTACGGATCATTCCACGTAAATGACGCGTTAAACTACACTCAAATTGGACTTGACTCGGCTTTCCGGACACCAAGCTAACTCCGCGTAGATTGTCGGAGTGGAGGTGTGACGATGGCGAGGCCAGCGAAATCGATTAAGCGGACGCGGCGAATCTTCAGTGCCGAGTTCAAGCAGGAAGCGGTGCGGCGGATGGCGGAGCGCCGGGCGCAGGGCGTCAGCGTGCAGCAGATCGGACGCGACTTGGACGTGCGGCCCGAGATGGTGCGCGTGTGGGCGCGCCAGCTCGCGGCGCAGGGTGGGGCGCCCCTGGTGGACGTGTTTCCTGGGCAGGGCCGATTGCCGAGTGAGCAGGAGGAGGTGCGGCGGCTTGAGCGCGAGGTGAAGCGGCTCGCCCAGGAGAATGCGTTTTTAAAAAGTGCGGCGGCGTACTTCGCGAGGGAGTCGCGGTGAGCGACAAGTACGCCGCCATTACCGCGCATTGGGGCCAGTATCCGGTGCAGCTCATGTGTCGGGCCTTGGCGGTCAGTCTGAGCGGCTACTACGAGGCCAAGGCGCGCCTGGCGCAGGGGCCATCGGTCCGCGCGCGGGCCGATGAACGGTTGCTCGTGCACGTCCGCGCCGCGTTTACCAAGAGCCACGGCCGCTACGGGGCGCCGCGGATCCTGCGGGCACTGCGCGCGCAGGACGTGCACGTGGGGAAGCATCGCATTGCGCGCGTGATGCGTACCGACGGCCTGCGGGCGCGCGTCCCGCAGGCGTTCGTGTGCACGACGGACTCGCGGCACGCGGATCCGATTGCCCCAAATCTGTTGGCGCGGCGGTTCGCGATCACGGATCATCCCGTGCCGAATCGGGCGTGGGTGGGCGATATGACCTACATCCCGACGCGCAGTGGCTGGCTCTATCTCGCGGTGCTGATCGATCTCGCGACGCGGATGATCGTGGGCTGGGCGACGAGCGCGTCGATGGTCACAGCGCTGCCACTGCGTGCCTTGCAGCACGCCATCGCGCGGCGGCAGCCGGCCCCTGGACTGATCGGACATACGGATCGCGGCAGCCAATATGCGAGCGTGGAGTACCGCGCCGCGCTCGCACAGCAGCAGATGCGCCAGAGCATGAGTCGCAAGGGGGACTGCTGGGATAACGCGGTGGCCGAAAGTTTCTTTGCCACGCTCGAACACGAACTCCTCGCGCACACCGTACTGCATTCGCATCATGAAGCCAATGTGGCCCTGACGGACTTCATCGAGCACTGGTACAATAGGGAGCGGCAGCACTCGACGTTAGACTACGTGAGCCCGCAGCAGTACGAGGATCAGCTCCGTCAAATGGCGCGAGCAGCGTAAACCATGTGTCCGTCAAATCGGGTCAAGTCCAAACCCCAAGTGAGGTAGTGGATGGCGCTGGAACTGAAGAAGGCTATGCCCGTTCGGCTACGTTCGGTCGGTCTCGACGAACGTTGGTTGCAAGATCGAATTGAAGAGGACCCCTCAATACTAGGGTTGGGCGACATTCAGCTGCTGCGGCGTGAGAAGCCCCAGCCAACTGGCGGCAGGATCGACTTTGTTATGTATGATCCAGAGCGGGAGTTGCGATACGAGGTCGAAGTCATGCTGGGTGTGCTTGACGAGAGCCACATCATTCGAACAATTGAGTACTGGGACATTGAGCGGCAGCGCTATCCTGC
>CAITQY010000334.1 GCA_903894655.1 uncultured Gemmatimonadota bacterium | reverse complement strand
GCTCGGTACCCGCAGCCGACTCGGACAGCGTGAGAGATACGCTGGACCGCGCGGCGAACCGCGTGGACTAGCGCTTGGAGAACTGGAACCGCTTACGGGCGCCAGCGCGGCCCGGCTTCTTACGCTCGACTTCACGCGCATCACGCGTCATGAGGCCGTATTCGCGAAGCTTCTTCTTGTTGCTCTCGTCGATCTTGACGAGGGCACGGGCGATGGCAAGACGCACGGCACCGGCCTGACCAGCCACGCCACCGCCGTCGAGGACGGCCTTGATGTCGTACTTCCCTAGCGTGTCGGTCAACGTGAACGGCTGCTGGATCGCCGAGACGAGGGTCGGACGCGGGAAATACTCACCCAGCGTGCGGCCGTTGACGTCCCACTTGCCCGAACCCGGCGTCATATACATGCGGCACACCGCACGCTTCCGACGACCGATGGTCTGAATCTGCTCTGACATTACTTAGCCTCGGCGGAGGAGAAGGATAGCGTCGCCGGGACCTGCGCGACATGCGGATGCTCGGCGCCCCCGTACACGCGCAATTTGCGGCGCAGTACCTGACGACCCAGGGCCGTCTTGGGGAGCATGCCGTACACGGCCTTCTCGATCACGCGCTCCGGATGCTTCGCCAACACCGAGGCAAAGGGCGTGTGCTTTTCGTGGCCCATGTAGCCGGTGTGGCTGAAGTAGGTCTTCTGCTCGGCCTTGCGGCCGGTCACCTGTACTTTCGACGCATTGATCACGATGACGAAGTCACCGGTGTCCATATGCGGCGTGTACATAGGCTTATGCTTGCCGCGGATGATCTTCGCGACTTCCGACGCGAGACGGCCCAGGACCATTCCTTCCGCGTCGACGATGTACCACCGACGGTCGATATCCTTCGGGGTCGCGCTGTAGGTCTTCATGCTAACGTGATCCGTGCGTGACTCGGAGACGCCACCAGAGGCGCTCAGAATAGAGATAAAGGAACTACGAAGGGACAACAGGCACTACTGATTGAACTGCTCAGAACAGATTCGTCCGAAAAACGGGACAGACTCGTAGGTTACTCAGCATTGAAGTCTGTGTCAATCCGAGGGTTGAGGGTCGTTCCGGCGGGAGGGACCCAGAACCTCAATACTCGCGTCCGCTTGCTAGTCCGGCCGCCGCCCGAGCAGACTGTACCTTCGCCTCGGCGAAGCCCCAAAATCCCTTCACACGGAGTTTGTATGTCGATGATGTCGGAGTTCAAGGAATTCGCTATGAAGGGGAGTGTGCTGGACCTGGCGATCGGTGTCGTGATCGGCGGCGCCTTCCAGAAAATCGTCGACAGCATGGTCAACGACATCATCATGCCGCTCGTCGGTCTCGCCACTGGCGGCATCGACTTCTCCAACCGGTTCCTGGCGCTTCAGGGCGGCCCGTTCGCGTCCCTCGACGAAGCGAGAAAAGCCGGTGTCGCGACCCTGAACTACGGGCTGTTCCTCAATCAGGTCCTGACGTTCGTGATCGTCGCGTTCACCCTGTTCATGGTGATCAAGGGTGTGAACCGGATGCGCCGGAACGCGCCCGCGACGGGGTGACCGCCGATCGGGGCCGATCGCGGCGCCGTCGCCTTATTCCGACGGGATCGGCCCCAACGCGACCAAGAGCGCGCCCTTGTCGACCGCCTGCCCCGGCACCGCCAGGACGGCTGTGACCACACCGGCCGCCGACGCCCGCAGCTCGTTCTCCATTTTCATGGCCTCGACCACCACGAGCCCCTGCCCCGCGCTCACGGTGTCACCGATCGCCACCGACACGCGCACCACGAGCCCCGGCATCGGCGCCATCAGCGGCGCCGGTCCGCTGGCCCCCGCCGCCGCCGCGGTCAAATCGCGGATCGCCCGCATGCGCTCGTCGAGCGCCTCAGCGTCCACGCGCTGCCCGTCGAGGTCGAGGGTCCAACGCCCCCGGGACACACCACGACGCGCCACCAACCGATGCACCTGCTCCCCGATCCGCAGCAGGCGCACCGGCGTCCCCTCGACCGAGGACAGCGACGCGGCGACACGCACGCCGTCCACGTCGGCGTGTGCGCCATCGAGTTCCACGATCACGCGTTCGCCGTTCACATCCACGATGTACTTCATATCGTCGTCTCCGGGCGTAGCACGCAGACGGTCTCTACGTGCGCGGTCTGTGGGAACATGTCGAAACAGCGCACCGCGTCGATGCGCCATCCCGGCACGCGCGCGAGATCCCGCGCGAGCGTGGCCGGATCACAACTCACGTACACGATGCCGCGCACGCCGCGACTCGCCGCCTGCTCTAATAACGCCGTCACGCCGATCGCCACGCCAGCGCGCGGCGGGTTGAGTACCACCACATCCGCCGGC
>CAITQY010000333.1 GCA_903894655.1 uncultured Gemmatimonadota bacterium | reverse complement strand
CGTTGGCCATCGTGAGCGCCGCGCCGCGGGTGAGCCACGCACGCGGCATCGTGTCGGCACCAGACGCGCGCCACGCCTGCATCTCACGCAGCATCGCGACCGCACGTGACGTCCACACCGCCCACTGACCCAGCAGTCCACCCACGAAGTGTCGCGTATACGCCCGCCCGCCACTCGTCACCGGCACGTCGGTCAGTAGATCCGGCACGATGGCGTCGTCGTTGCCGGTATACAGTGCGATGTCGTCACGCCCCGCATCAGCGAGCGCGCGCACCACATCCATCGTTGCATAGCGATCGAACGGCGCGACTTTGATCGCCACCACATTCTGGATCTCGGCGAACTCGCGCCAGAAGGCATACGAGAGCCGTCGTCCGCCGACCGCCGGCTGAAGGTAGAAGCCGAACAGTGGAAGCACCTCGGCCACCCGCGCGCAGTGCGCGAGAATCGCCGTATCGGTGGCGTCGCGCCACGCACCCAGTGACAGCAGGCCGCAGTGATAGCCGAGCGCCTGTGCGATCTGTGCCTCGCGCACCGCCTGCGCGGTGTCGCCGATCAGTCCGGCCACGCGCACGAAGGCCCGCGGATCGCGCGCCAGCGCCCGGTCGGCCGTTTCGGCGGCGAGCTCCAGCACCGGCCGATACAGACCGATCTTGGCGTCGTGAATCGGGAAGCCAGTGGTGTGCACACCCACCGCCATGCCGCCGGCACCCGCCGCCACATAGTAGCGGGTCAGCGCACGCTGATGCCGCTCGTCCATCGCGCGCGTGGGGAGCAGCGCCAGCGGATGCGCCGGAATCACCTGACCGATGTTCAGGTGACGGCGGATATCAAACGCGTCGAGCGCGCCATGCTCAATAACGGCCATCGCGTACCTCGAACTTGGTGGGCTTGTTCAGCAAACGACCACCGTCGAGAATCCAGCGCACGGCCCAGTCGCACAGTGTGTCGAGTGGCAACGCCGTGTATGGCAGTCGCGCCGACAGCCGGTCGATGTTCGCGATCAACGCATCATCGCTGGGCGTTCCTGAATACACCGGCGAGACGTTGGCAATCGCCCCGATCCGTTCGGCGATGTCGCGCACGGCGACGACAGGCCCCGTGACATTCAACGTCACCGAACCATCGGCCGGGGGTACCGCCGTCAGCGCGAGGGCACGCAGCGCGAGCCGGTTTGCATCACCCTGCCAGATCACGTTCACGAACGCCGTGTCGAGTGGCACCGGCACACCGTGCAGTACCTTGTGGGCAATGTCGGTCACCACACCGTAGCGCAGGTCGCACGCATAGAACAAGCGATACACCAGCAGCGGCGTGTGCGTACGTCGCGCGATGGATTCGAATACACGCTCACGGCCGATGCACGAGGCGGCGTACTCGCCATCGGGCACGAGGGCATCGTGCTCGTGCGCACCGCCGAGCGATACCGGCTGACGGCCATACACGTTGCCGGTGGAGAAGCACACCGTGCGCGAACCGGCGTAGCGCTGCGCCGCGAGGGTGGAGGCTACGACGTTCTGGGTCCACGTACCAACCGGATCGCCGGTCGCGCCGAACTTCTGTCCGGCCATCCACAACACGTTCGACGCGTCGGGCAGCGCCGCCACGGCCGCCGGATCGGCAAGATCGGCGCGGATGGTCTCCACGCCATGGGCATTCAGCGCCACCGCGGCGCGGTCGTCGGTGAAGCGCGACACCGCGATCACGCGGCGCGATGGATCGGCGATCGCGCGACGGGCCATGCGGGCCACGGTGGGGCCCATCTTGCCGCCAGCGCCGAGAATGATCACGTCACCCGGGATCGACGTGAGCGCACGCACGGTGTCGTCGTCCGGCGCCGACAGCAGCGCATCGAGTGCGAGCTCGCTGGTCGGCGCCCCCGTGGTCATGGCGCCGTCAGGCCGCGGTGACAGTCGTCGCGTCGTCGCCGACACGAATGCCCAACTCGGCGGCGAGCACACGGCGACCCGCTTCGATGCGCTCACGCGTCTGTTGCTTCAGCATGCCCACGTCGGCGAGCGTCATCCCCGTCGTAGAAATCGGCTCGAGCAACTGCGCAATCGCGCGGGCCGGCAGAAAACGGAAGGTCCCCTTCGCCATGGCGTGGCGCGTACCAGTGACGGCGATCGGCAGAATCGGGGCGCCGGATTCGATCGCCAAGCGGAAGGCGCCGTCCTTGAACGGTAGCATTTCCCACGAGCGCGAGCGCGTGCCCTCAGGGAAGATCATGACCGAGACGTTCTTGGCGAGTCGATCGCGGCACTGCACAATCGCGTCGGCGGCGGAGTCGCGGTTGCCGCGCACGAGCTTGATGTCGCCGGCCATCTGCATCATCCAGCCCATGAGCGGGATCTTGAACATCGTGTCTTTGCTCAGCCACTTCATTTCCCACGGGAAGCAGCTGATCAGGAACACGTCGGCGTACGATTCGTGATTGGCCACGACCACGTATGGGCGTCGGGCGTCGGCGAGTGATCCTCGGGTGTGAAAGCGCCAGAGGCTATTGAGGCGCAGCGCCGTGACGCCAACCAGGCGGAAGGCGCGCCCCGCCGCATAGCGACCCGGATCGAATGGGGCCGTGACCGCAAAAATAAGGGCCACGACCGGCGTGCCGAGGAGCACGACGAGTACAAGCTCCGTCCAGGCCCACCAATTCTGCAGCGTGCGCACCAACCGCATCGCCGCGCTCAGCTGGCCGACGCGTCGAGCGGCGCGCGCAATGGCGCGGCGCCTTCGGCGGAAATGCCCAGCGAACCGTTGTGTCGGACGGTGATGGTGATCGGCATAAAGCAGTAGGGAGTAGGGAGTACGGAGTAGGGGGTACGGCGAAGCGCGCTATGCCGACGTCGTCGAATCGCTCTGCGCCGCGAAGCGCGTGAGGCGGGCAATCATGGCGGAGAGGCCGGATTCGCGGGCCCCGAGTCCGATGTCCTGCATGAGCAGTCGCACGAAATCCGACGGGAGCGCTAGCGTGACGGACGGTGGCTGATCGTTGACGGCCGCGAAGGTGATCGCCAGAACCGCGGCCACCGTGGGAGACTGGCGGGCGTTGACGTCGGCGTAAAAGTGGATCGTACCGTCGTCGCGATGTTCGGGAAAGATATCGACGCGCGTCTGGCATTCGGGCACGGTAAACGCGGTCCGATCGAGACCCGCGAACCGATCCGGGAGCGGTTCGAGCTTCTTGGACCACCCCAGCAGCGCCTGCATCTTGTCTTCCCGCTCCAGCAGGCGGAACTGCCGAAGGGTGCGCGCGAGCGACGCCGGCAGCGCCTCTTCTGAAGAAGTGGTGTCTGTAGGGGTTCGCGGGGTGGCGTGAGGCATATTGGAATGCAATGTTGCCGTGGTCGGCCGGTCAAGCGTGTCCGGTTCGGTGCCTGTCTCTCTTCGCGAGTGATTCCGTGATCGTGCGTGCTTTCCCGCTGGTCGCGCTCGGGACGCTTCTGCTCCTTGGCGGTTGTTCACGGTCGTCGGCGCCCGACCTGGCCGTTGGCACCCTCGAGATGGTCGAAGTGGACGTCGGCCCGCTGCAACCGGCCCGTGCCCTCCGGGTGTTGGTTCGGGAGGGGGACGAAGTTCAGGCCGGCGACACGCTGGTGCTGTTCACCACACCGACGCTGGCCAGCTCCACGGCGCAAGCCGAGGCCCGGGCCGCCGCCGCGCAGGAAGCATCGCGCGAGCTGGCGCGCGGCGCCCGTCCGGCCGAGATCAGCCGCGCCCAGGCCGAACTCCGGGCCGCTGAGGCGGATGCCGATCGGGCGGCGGCCGATCTCGGGCGACTCGAGCCACTCGCGGCCAAGGGCGACGTAAGCCGGGCCTCGCTCGACGCCGTCCGGGCCTCGTCCCGGGTGACGGCCGGCCGTCGGGATGCCGCCCGCGAGGCGCTGCGGCTGATTCAGGAGGGCGCGCGCACGGAGCGGCGTCAGGCCGCCGCCGCCGAGGCGCGCGGGGCGCAGGCGGCCGCCGACGGCTGGCGCGCCACGGCCAATGACATGGTGCTGATCGCGCCCGTCGCGGGGGTGGTCTCGAGCCGCAACGTGGAACCGGGCGAGGTGATGGCGGCCGGCCAGAGCGCGATCACGGTGGCGCAGCCGTCGCGACCGTGGGCCCGCATTTATGTGTCGCAGTTCGTGCTGCCCACGCTGCGCGCGGGAGATTCGGTGTCGGCACGCCTCGATGGAGACTCTACGCTGTTCCGCGGTCGTATTTCGGCCATCGCCACGCGAGCCGAGTTCACGCCACGCGTGGCGCTCACCGACAAGGAGCGCGCCGATCTGCTGTTCGGCGTGAAAGTGGAGTTCGCCGACACCACGCAGCGACTGCGCGCCGGCATGCCGATTTCGGTGCTGCTGCCACGCCCCACCAAGTGAGTGATCCCGTGAACGCCGTCGTCGCACCGGCGGTCGTACGGACGCGCGCGTTGCGGAAGGCGTACGGCGAGCTGGTGGCGGTGGCCGGGCTCGATCTCGAGATCGCGCGTGGCGAGGTGTTCGGCCTGCTCGGGCCCAACGGGTCGGGCAAGACGACCACGATTCGTATGCTGTGCGGGCTGGTGGTGCCCACCAGTGGCTCGGCGGAAGTAGCCGGACTCGATGTGGAGACGAACACGGAAGGTGTGCGTCGACGCATCGGCTATATGTCGCAGCGCTATGGGTTGTACGACGAGCTCACGGTGGGGGAGAATCTTCGCTTTTACTCGTCGGTGTACGGATTGGTGGGACACGACCGCGAGCGGCGACTGGCCGATCACGTAGAATCATTGGGGCTCGGGTCGCGATTGCATCAGCGCGCGGGCACACTCAGTGGCGGCTGGAAGCAACGGCTCGCGCTGGCGTGCGCTACGGCGCATCACCCGGATCTGGTCTTTCTCGATGAGCCGACGGCCGGTGTCGATCCGGCGGCCCGTCGGACGTTCTGGGAAACGATCTATCAACTGGCGCGTGAGGGCACGACGATTCTGGTGACCACGCACTACATGGACGAGGCCGAGCGCTGTCAGCGGCTCGCCTTTCTGTCGCGTGGGCAGTTGATCGGACTTGGCACACCGGCGGAAGTGGTGAAGCAGTTCAACGCCGAGACGATCGAAGATGTGTTCGTGATGCTGCAGCAGCGCGATGAAGCCGATGCGGTGCTGGCGGCGGGTCGCGTGGCCACGACGAGGCCGTCATGAGCGCGCTCGCCGAGCGGGTGCGACGGTGGACGGTGTGGCCGATGCTGTGGAAAGAGTTCCTGCAGCTGCGTCGCGATCGACTCACCTTCGCCATGATGACGGCGCTGCCAGCCATTCAGCTGCTGCTGTTCGGCTACGCCATCCAAACCGACGTGCGACGATTGCCGACGGTGGTGGTGGATGAATCGCGCACCAGCGAGAGTCGTGCGCTGATTCAGGTGCTCGCCAACACCGACAACTTCACCTTTGTCGCCGCGGTGCCCGATCGGGCGGCGGCGAAACGGTGGATCGAGCGGGGCGCGGCGCGGGTGGCGCTGGTGATCCCGCCGGAGTATCAGCGCAACATCCGTGGTGGTCACACCGGCGTGGCGCAGATGCTCATCGATGCCGCTGATCCGCAGAGCTCAGGCGCGGCGATCTCGGGCGCGCAATTGGCCGCCCAGGCGCGCGGGGCGCAGCTGCTGGCCACGCAGTACAAGATCCGGCCGCCGGTCGAAATCCGCGTGCGCCCCTGGTACAACCCGGCGCAGAAGAGCGCGACGTTCATCGTGCCGGGCATTGTGGGCATTCTGCTCACGATCACCATGACGCTGATCACGAGTACGGCGATCGTGAAGGAGCGAGAACGTGGTACGCTCGAACAGCTGATCGTCACGCCGATCAGTCGCACGAGTCTCATGCTCGGCAAGCTCGTGCCGTTCGTGTTGGTGGGGTACGTGCAGATGTCGGTGATTCTCGCCCTGGGTGTGATCTTCTTCGACATTCCGATCATGGGCAGCCTTGGGCTACTTTATGCATTGGCACTGGTGTTCATTGTGGCCAGTCTCGGCGTGGGGCTGCTCATTTCCACCGTGGCGCGCAGTCAGGTGCAGGCGATGCAGCTGAGCTTCTTCTTCATGCTGCCCAACATTTTGCTGTCGGGCTACATCTTTCCCCGCTCGGCGATGCCGGAGCCGGCGCAATGGGTCGGT
>CAITQY010000332.1 GCA_903894655.1 uncultured Gemmatimonadota bacterium | reverse complement strand
CGGCAGAAGGAAGTGGTGGCCGGCACCTTCAACTGGTTGCGCGACAGCAGCAGCACCGCTGACAAGAAGCGTCGCGAAAACATCACCACGCTCACGATCGCCGAAGGGCGGCTGCGCGAAGAAGTGACGAAGCTGGCGAACAGCCTGAAAGAGCGCGGGCTCGCCGCCGGCGACACGATGTTCGCCAAGATCCGCGTGGAGACCGAAACGGCCGCCGCCTCGATGAAGCTGGCTGAGGAGCAACTGGGCCGTGGTCGCGGCACCGATGCGTTGCCACTGGAGCAACAGGCACTGCAGCATCTGCAGCGCGCGGAGGCGCTGTACCGCGACGTGCAGGTGCAGATGGGTGGTGGTGGCGGAGGCGGCGGTGGCGGTGGTGGTGGCGGACAGAAGGCGGAAGACCTGGCCGACCTGTTCGAGCTCGAGAACGACAAGCTGCGCAACCAGTACGAGGCGGTGCAGCAGCAGTCGCAGTCGCAGCAGAGCGCACAGCAGGCCGTCGACGAAACGCTGGAGAAGCTGCGGCAACTCGCGCAGCGGCAGCAGCAGGAGAACGAGCGCATGCAGCGGCAGGCCGAATCCATGCGCCAGCGCTTGGGGCAGCAGCAGAGCGGTGGTGCGGCGGGCAGCGGTGGCGGTGCGTCGGGTAGCGGTGGCCGCGGTCAGCAGGGTGGACAACAAGGCGGCCAGCAGGGGGCGCAGGGACAGCAGGCCAACAGCGGGGCGCAGCGGGAGTTGGCGCGCCAGGCGGAAGAAGAAGCACGCCGACTGGAGCGGCTGTCGCGCGAGCAGAACAACCCCGAACTCGGCAATGCCGCGCAGCGACTGCAGCAGGCGGCCGACGCCATGCGTCGCGCGTCGAGCGGATCGGCGGCGCAGGGCAATGCGGCGCTGGAAGAGCTGAACCGGGCGGCGCGCAATCTCGAAGGCACGCGCGCCAACGAACTCAATCGCGGCGTGCAGCAGTTGGCCGAGCGCGCGCGGGATCTCGAGGCGCGTCAGCAGGAGATCGCCGAAGGCGTGAAGTCGATGCAGGGCGCGGCACCGAACACGCGCAACGAACAGCAGCGGCGTTTGGGTGAACAGAAGGACGCGTTGGGGAACGACGTGCGCAAACTCGAAGCCGACGCCGATCGCCTGGCGCGAGAGGCCCGTCGCGATCAGCCCAAGGCGGCCGGCAAGCTGGGCGAAGCGGCGGAGACCATTCGCGACACGCGGGTGGCCGACAAGATCGACTTCAGCAAGCAGGTGATTCGCGGCGGCTCGGCCGAGTACGCGTCGCAGTTCGAAGGGCAGATCGGGGAGAACCTGAAGGACGTGGCGGAGCGGCTGCGGGCGGCCACGGGCGCGATGTCGGGCGAGTCGGCGGCGCGGACCCAGGAACGCACGCTGGAACGCACGCGGGCGCTGGTGGAGGGGCTGGAGTCGTTGCGCGAGCGCGTGGCCGACAAACAAGGCCAACAGGGGGCCCAGCAGGGCTCACAGGGGCAGCAAAGCGGCCAGCAGGGGCCGCAGGGCAAACCGGGGCAGCAAGGGCAGCAGAGCGGGCAGCAGGGCCAGCAGGGGCAAGGCCAGGGCCAAGGGCAAGGCCAGCAGCAGGGGCAAGGCCAGGGCCAAGGGCAAGGCCAGCAGCAGGGGCAAGGCCAAGGCCAGCAGCAGGGGCAAGGCCAAGGCCAGCAGCAGGGGCAAGGCCAAGGCCAGCAGGGCGGCCAACAGGCCAACGGCGGACGCGGCGGCAATTCAAACGGCGCGCCGCGGGCCGGTGGGATGCCCAATGGCGCGATGCCCTCTGGTCAGTCGTCGCCGACCGGTAACGAGGTTGGCATGATGCCGTCGGGTACGCCGGAACAGTTCGCGCGCGAATTCCGGTTGCGTCGCGAGAACGCCGAAGGGCTCCGTCGCGAAGCGGCGGCGCAGGGCGTGGACACGCGGGAACTCGATCGCGCCATCGAGGGGCTGCGTCAGCTCGAGAACAGCCGCGCGTTCGGCGATCCCAAGGGGCTCGAGCAACTGCAGACCGCCATGCTCGAGCGCCTCAAGAACTTCGAGTTCGCGCTGTATCGCTCGGTGGGACTGGGTGCCGATGGTCGTCCGGCGGCCGGCGCGCGCGCCGCCGCCCCGGCGGAGTATCGGGCGCTGGTGGAGGAGTACTACCGCGTGTTGGCGGGGTCGAAGCGGCGGCCGTAGGCGCCGAGTGAGTCAGCACCGAGGTTGATGCGTTGGTGAATACCACATATGGTTACCATATGTCAGAGTCCACCAAAACCACCGTCTATCTCGACGCCGACGACTATCGTCGTCTCAAGGCGCTCGCGCGGGCGCAAGGCGGGTCCGCGGCCGAGCTCGTGCGTGAGGCGGTCGCCGAGTACGTGCGCCATCGGGCGCCGGCCGCGACGCCGGAGTCTATCGGCGTCGGCCGATCCGGGCGCGGCGATGTGAGTGCCCGCAGCGAGGAGTTGCTAGGCGACGACTTCGGTCGATGACCGTTGTCGTGGATACCGGCGGCATCATCGCGCTGGTGGATGCCGACGATAGGCACCACCGCGCCGTCCGGGCGATTTACGAGGCGAATCCGCGCGCTTGGGTGCTGCCGTGGGCGATTCTGCCGGAAGTAGACTACCTGCTGGCGCGTCATGTGGGCGCCGACGCGGCGACCGCGTTTCGGCGTGATGTGGCGGTAGGTGCGCTTCGTGTGGAATGGGGTGTCGACGCCGATCTCGCGCGTGCTCACGCGCTCTGCACGCAATACGGCGCACTGACACTGGGGCTCGTCGACACGACGGTCATCGCGGTGGCCGAGCGGCTGTCCGCTCGCGCCATCGTCACGGTAGACCTGCGGGATTTCGGAGCGGTGAGCTTGCCGCCCGGTATGCTGTTGCTGCCGCGGGACGCGGCGTGGTACGGGGTGAACGACCGGTAAGGCTGACGTCGGATGGCCCGCCGCACGGTACGGGGCCGTGTCCGTTATCCTTTCCGATATGCTACCGGTCCTCTTCGCGCTGCTGCTGCAGGTCAGCGGCCCCGCGTCCTCCGCCCTGCCCGCGCCCACCGCGCCGGGGCAGGACCCGCCCTTGGTGTACTCCGGCCGAGCGCGCCGCATTGACGTGCGTGCCCCGCGCCTCAACGACACCGTCACCATCGACGGGGTGCTCGACGAGCCTGCCTGGCAGCGGGCGAGCCTGCTCACGGACTTCACGTCGTACAGCCCCGTAGACGGGCGCCCGGCGCAGGACTCCATCGAGGTGCGGGTCTGGTACGCACCCGATGCCTTGTATGTGGGCATCCGCGCCTTCGCCCCGCCAGGGACCGTGCGCGCCACGCTCGCCGAGCGTGACCGCATCGCCAGCGACGACTGGATCGCGCTGCATCTCGACACGTTCCTCGATCGCCGCCGCTCCTTCGTGTTCGCGGTCAATCCCTTCGGCGTGCAGGCCGACGGCATGCGCACAGAAATGTCGGCCGGCCCCGGGATCTCCCGCGGCGCCCTGCAGGCGGTGGACCTGTCGCAGGACTACGTCTGGCAGTCGAAGGGACGCACCCTCGACGACGGCTTCATGGTCGAGCTGCGTATTCCCTTCAAGTCCATCCGCTTCCAGGCCGGCGCATCGCAGGACTGGGGCATGCAAGTCGTGCGGCAAACGCAGCGCACCGGTTATCAGGACACCTGGGCACCGGCGTCACGATCCGTGCAGAGCTTCGCCCCACAGGCCGGCGCGCTCCGCGGCATGACCGGCCTGAAGCGCGGACTCGTGCTCGACCTCACGCCCACGTCGATCACGTCCACCAGCGGCACGCGCAACAGCAACAGCAGCAGCAACAGCACCGGTTGGCAGCGCGGCACGCGAGGTGAAGCCGGTGGCGACGTGCGGTGGGGCATCACCTCGAACTTTACGGTGAATGCCACGGCCAACCCTGACTTCAGTCAAGTGGAAACCGACGTCGGACAGATTCCGGGCGACGTGCGCTTCGCGAACTTCTATCCCGAACTGCGCCCGTTCTTCGTGGAAGGCAGCGAGCAGTTCGACGCGCCCAACAAGCTGGTGAACACGCGCTCCATCGTGCAGCCGCTCGGCGCCCTCAAGCTCACCGGCAAGATTCCGCGCACCGACATCGGGCTGCTCACCGCGCTCGATGCCGCCACCGGCACCGGCGATGACCGCGCGAATCCACTGTTCACCATCGTGCGCCTGCGCCGCGACCTGGGCACCGAAAGCACCGCCGGCATCGTGTTCACCGACCGCAGCGTGGGCACGCGCTTCAATCGGGTGGCGGGATTCGACACGCGCCTGCAGTTCCGCAAGACGTACAGTGTGGAAGCGCGCTACGCCGCCAGCCTCACGAGCGACAGTACCAAGCGCTCCGGCACCCTCTGGGAGGGCAATGTGGGCAGCTCCGGGCGCGGCTACGGTTTCCGCTATTCGATCCAGGGGTTCTCGCCGGGCTTCCAGACACAGTCTGGATTCGTGAACCGCGTGGACTTCACCAAGCTGCAGCTCCATCAGCGGTTCACATTTTTCGGCGCGCGCGGCGGCTGGTGGGATCAGCGCCAGCACTTCTTCACCGGCAGCACGCTCTGGAGCTACAACGCGTTCGCCCGCCGCGATGCGCCGCTCGAGACGTCGCTATCACTCGACAATTCCATGACCCTGCGCGGTGGGTGGAAGGTGAGCGTCACGCCCGATCTACAGCTCATCAACTTCGACCCTCGGCGCTACGCGAGCTATGCCGTTCCCTCGGCCAACGGGCGCGACACGGTGGCCTTTGCCACCAGCGCGCAGCAGGTCACGAGCAGCACGGCGCTCATCGTAAACACGCCGCAGTGGCGGCGTGTGGGCGCCACGATCACCGCCACCGCTGGCACCGAGCCGGAATTCTTCGAGACGGGCACCGTGCGGCGGCGTGATCTCGAAGCGCAGGTGGATGTGCGTCCCAGCACGCAGCTGCGCATCGGCGCCCTGCTCCGCTATCAGCGGTTCATTCGTGCGCGCGACGGCTCGCTGTTCAGCACGCAGGTGGTGCCCCGCCTGCGGCTCGAGTACCAGTTCTCACGGGCGCTCTTCCTGCGCTTCGTAGGACAGATGGAATCGCGCGACCGCAGCGCGCTGCGCGATCCGGCCACCGAGCGCCCGCTGCTGCGCCGCGCCACCAACGGCACGTATGCGCCACTCTCAGCGCGCAAGTCACTGCTCGGCCGCGGCGACGTGCTGGTGAGCTACCTGCCAAGCCCGGGCACCGTGGTGTATCTGGGTTACGGTACGGGCGTGGACGCCACCGAAACGATGCGCCCCATCGACGTGCAGCGCACGACCGACGGCGCGTTCGTGAAGTTCAGCTATCTGTACCGGGTGCGCGGCACCGCGCGGTAAACGCCGCGCGGTGTGCAGCGCAGCATCGGTGGCTCACGGCCGCCGCGCGCGGGTCGGCCTCGCGAACAGCTGTCGTTCCGGCGCATCATCGAGTTGCCGAGGCTCCGGCGGCGCGGTGGCACCGTGCGCGGCCATGGGCGTGAGCCACGACGAGAGCCACCAGCGGTAGCGCGCGTCCTGATGCAGCGCCAAAAAGCGCGGCCCCGCCCCGGTCATCGCCGAGGCCGTAAACGGCAACATCGCGCTCTGGATATACCTCCCGCGCTCGTCGTAGTAGTCCAGTACGCGCCCCTGGCTGTCCGACTCGAGTCCCACCAACACCACGAACCCGCCATCCACGATCGCGGCATCGACGATGAACGGCTGCCGCAGGCGCACGCTGTCGGCCGTACCGCCGCGACGCTCGATAGTGGGCGGCGGCCCCGAATCACCGGGCGCCCGGAGCGCCGTGAGCTGTGGCGACACACCAGTGCTGGGATCGGCGGGCGCACTCACGATCAGCACCTCGCGATCGGTGAGCAGCAGGCACCGCCGCGAGTCACCATTGCCCCACCGTAACCGCGCCGCCGGCGCAACGGTCAGGCGGTGCCGACCCACCAGCGCATCGTCGTTCGGGTTGGCCGTGAGGGTGAACGCCTCGAGCGCACTGCGCTGTCCCAACGTGCGCACGTGCAGCAGCGTGGCCGGAAACAGCGTGCAGAGCTTGCCGCTGCCGCCACGCAGCAACGGGAGCTCGCGACGGAACATGAAGCCGCCGATCGACTCACGGACCAGCGTGCTGGTGACGCTGTCGATGACATCGACCTGACCATCGTCGGTGATCCGCGACAGCTCGGTGGGGGCAATGATGTCGCGCGGAACGGCCGCATTGAGCACCGAGTCGATCCGCGCCGGGCGCGTGGCCAGCAACATCCCGCGCCGATTCAGCTCGAACAGCGAGATGCGCATGGGCGACGCCTGCAACAGCGCCACCGTGGTGCCACCGGCCCGGAACACCAGCGGCACCATGGTGCTGTCGGTGTGCTCCGTGATGTCGGTGCGCCACTCTTCGCGTTTCGCCGGATAGATCGTGCGCGTGGCCATGGCCGCCCGGAGGGCGGGCGGGGCCTCGTCAGTCGCCGGCGCCGTGCGATCGCACGCCAGGACCGCCACCGGCAACGCGCACAACAGCAGGGCGCGCGCGATTATCCCCCGCACACGTTCCAGCGGACCACGGTCTCGTCGTTGCACCGATACGTGCAGAAACCGCATTTGTTACCGGCGATGTTCGTGCAGGCGCCGTAGCCGGGTACCCGGGCGAATTGCGGGCAGCGGCGCTGCTGGGCCTGCGATTGCACGTGCGACGACGCCGACACGAGCAACGTGAGCAGCGACAGCGCGGCATATCGGACTCGGCGGCTACAGCACATCGCCTTGAGCGTGGAAGAGTTTGGCATGTCCGTGAACTACGGGGTGGTTCGCGAGTCGGCAAGGGCCGGTCATCGCGGCGCGCGTTGGCTGGTGCGCTCGTGCCCCGTGGACTCCTCTGTGTAATCGGTTCAGCGAGGCCAGCTGCAGGCGTTCAGGTGCCGGATGACGCCGAGGTGCAGAGGCCGCAGAGGACGCAGAGACCGCCAAAACGACTTGATCTCTGCGATCTCTGCGTGCTCTGCATCTCGGCGTCATCAGTTCCCCTGCATGCCGTCCGTCGGCACGCCACACTACCCCTCGTTGATCCCGGGAACCGTCGGCGCGGATTCGCCGTTCGGTGCTGTGTTCATCGCGGGCCACCAGGGTTTAACACCGTTTCTCAGCAGGAGTGATCGATGCGTCGCAGTGCAAAAGCCGTCTGGCACGGCACGGGATTGGAAGGCGCGGGGAGCTTGACCACCCCCAGCGGAGTATTGGCGGAGCAGCCGTACTCCACGAAGATGCGCTTCGCCGATGCCGAGGGGCGGAGCGGCACCAATCCGGAGGAGCTGATCGCGGCGGCGCATGCCGGATGTTTTGCCATGGCGCTGTCGTTTCAGCTCACCGGCGCGGGCTTTCCGCCAACCGCACTGCACGTGGAGTCGGTGATCACCATGGCGCAGCATGGCTTTGACTGGTCGATGGCCGGTATCGTGCTCACGCTCGATGCCGTGGTGCCGGGCATCGACGACGCGACCTTCCACGAGAAGGCGAACGCGGCGAAGGAAGGCTGTCCGGTATCGATGGCGCTGTCGGCGGTGCCGATCACGCTCGAGGCCACGCTGCGGGCGGAGTAAGGCCCGATACGGCCGTCAGGTCGAGCGGTTGGCCCGGGTCCGAGCCGGCATGAGTTCGTCCAAGGTCTTCACGTACTCGGCCGACACCTGATCGACATCCAAACAGGTGCGGGCGTAGGAGGCCGCGGCGAGGCGGGCCTGTCGATGAAACTCGGTATCGAGCGCGTGACGCAGAATCAGGTCGTCCAATTCGCGTTGCATGGTGACGTGGTCGACGGCCAGTTTCGGGACGACGGAGGGCAATTCGGCATACCAGCCCACGTTGTTCACGACCGTCGGGATTCCCATGGAGAGCGCGCGGGATACCACGGCAGACGTTTCGCCCATCGTGGGATAGCGGAGCGACAGGCAGAGATCGACGGACCGCATCACGTCGTGAAACGTTGTGGCCTCCACCCGTCCGTGCCAGGTGGTTCTGCGGGCGAGGCCGAGTTCATCGGCGAGAGCTGGGAGTGCATTGCAACTGCCCTCGAGCGCCCCGACGATTTCCAGTTCGATGTCCGCGCCCTGATCGACGGCGCGCGCGACGGCGCGGAGCGCCTTGTCCACGTGCTTGATAGGGTGAACGCTGCCAAAAATCCCGATGCGGAAACGCGCGTTGGCCGGAGCCGGAACGAGGTCCGCGTCGCGATACACCTGGGGAATGATCCGGCAGGCAAGTCCGGGAAGACGCTGCTGCACACGCTCGCGGGCGAACCGCGAGTGCACGATGCAGCCCTGGGCGAACTGCACGATGGGCTCGAACAAGGGAACTTGTGTAATCTGCTCGGACTCCCAGAAGTATTTGTGCGTCGGGTTGTTCCAACCGAGGAATTCGTCCAGCGTCTCCTGGCCGTACCAGTGGCGGAGCAATTGCTCGTACAGACGCTGATTCCCCTGGCTGCAGGTGTAGAACACGATCAAGTGCTGGAGCACGAGGTCGTGCAGATGGACGATGCCGCCGTGTTGCGCCAGGAGTGGGATCATGGCCGAATGAAAGCGCGGGTGGTTGCCCATCTGGTAGACGACGTGATCGTAGCCTTCGGGGCCGCTGAACTCGGAGAGCTGTCGCACACGCACGCCGTGGCCGGGAGGCATGGGAGACGGTTCGTCGGTAAAGACGGTGACCTTAGCCCCATGCCGGGACAGACCAATGGCCAGGTCGAATGCGTAGTCCGCGATGCCCGAGGCCTGGGGTGGCCAGGGGGTGATCAGCGCCAGATGTGGCACGCCGCTGTCGGTGCGCATTCGCTAGACGTGCCCCTTGGAGGCGCGCACCGGCAGTGACGCCAGTGCCCGCCACAGCCCAGGCATCTCCACGCCATGGGCCCGGCCAGCGGTCGTGGAGCGCAGGCGGGCCAGCATCCAGACGCGCGGGGTCCACGTGAGGCGGGCGAGCCACCGGCGGCGGGCCTGGTCGGGGATTTCACGTCCGAGCAGCTGCCGGAATGCGGCCTCGACAAAATCGCCGTCGCCGGGGATGTCCAGAAGCGCGTTGCAGTCGATGATCGCGCCCGGCAGCGGATACTGCTCGATCGCGGACTTGTGGTGAATGAGCGGTTCTGCCAGCAGACGCTGAATCGTAAAGACCGTGGCGTCGGAGGCATATGCGTGCCCGATCGGCAGAGGCGTCCCCACAACGAGCCGCTTGAGACGCGCGAGCGTCCTCATAACGAGCCGCTTGAGGCGCGCGGTGGCGGGGAACGGCCTCGAAGCGCTGTGGTGCACCGGCCCCCCTTCCCGTACTTCCGGCATGATCCGACGTCCTCGCGGCAATAGGTACGACAGTCGAGACACCGGCGAAAATTAGTGTCCGCGCACCCGATGCTACAGAGCAGCAGAGCGGGTCTGCCGCGGCTGGTCCGCCGCGTCGCGCACGCGCTTACGACACCGACTCGCGATCGCCGTACTGCTGGGAGATCCAATCCCGGTAGCTGCCGTCCATCACGGGCCGCCACCACGCCTCGTTGGCCAGGTACCAGTCCACGGTCCGTGACAGCCCCGTGGCGAGCGTCTCGGTCGGCTCGAATCCCAACTCCGCGGCAATGCGCGTGGGGTCGATGGCGTAGCGTCGATCGTGGCCGGCCCGGTCGGTGACATGCGACACTAACGACCGACAGGGCGCCCCTCGGGCCGCCGGGCAGTCCGGATATCGCTGGGTGAGCGCGGGGTCATCCGCGAATCGCGCGTCGATCAGGGAACAGACCAGGTGCACGATGTCGAGATTCGCGTGTTCGGCGCGCCCACCAACCGTGTAGGTGCGACCCTCCTCGCCACGGTCGAGGATGAGATCGATGGCCCGGCAATGGTCGGTGACATACAGCCAGTCCCGCACCTGTTGTCCGTCGCCGTATACGGGCAGTGGCTTGCCGTGCAAAGCATTGACGATCAACAGCGGGATGAGCTTTTCGGGGAAGTGGTAAGGCCCGTAGTTGTTGGAGCAGTTGCTGATGGTCGCCGGCAGTCCGTACGTGTGCACCCACGCCCGCACCAGATGATCCGCGCCGGCCTTACTCGCGGCATACGGCGAGTTGGGGGCATAGGGTGTGGTCTCGCGGAACGGTGCCTCGTTCGGGGCGAGCGATCCGAAGACTTCGTCGGTGCTCACGTGATGGAAGCGCACACCGGACGTCCAGGCACCATCACGGCACCACGCGGCCCGGGCCGCCACCAGCAGGGTGAGCGTACCCACGATATTGGTGTGCACGAACGCGCCGGGGTCCGCAATCGACCGATCGACATGGGACTCCGCCGCGAAGTGCACGATCGTATCGATGGCCCGGTCGGCGAGCAACGCCGACACGAGCGCCGCATCGGTAATGTCACCATGCACGAAGGCCACGGCACCGCGGTCGACGAGCGGCTGGATGGTGGCGAGGTTCCCGGCATAGGTGAGGGCGTCGAGGACGACGAGCGTATCGTGCGGGTGCCGCTCCGCCCAATGCTGCACGAAATTGCCGCCGATGAAGCCGGCACCACCGGTCACGAGCAGGCAGCGTGCGCGCTGCGGTGCCATTGCGGAGTCAACCATGATTGCGCGAAGAGAGTGAAAGCGCGGCACACCAGGCCCGCGTGGACGTGACGACGCCGTCACGCCAGAACGGCGGGCTCCACCCGAGCGCGCGACGCGTACCCGTGGTATCGAGCAGGGAGACGGCAGGACGACGGGCAGGGCGCGGGAACTCGGCGCTCGAGACCGGCACCACCGTGAGGTCATGGCGTATGCCGTCGCTACGCAAGGTATCGGCGACGGTCTGGGCGACATCGTACCACGAGGCCACGCCGGCGTCGGTGACATGCTGGATGCCCGAGAACGACGGGATTTCGAGGGCGCTCCCGATCACTGACGCGATCGTGGAGGCAGCGGTCGGTGTGCCGACTTGGTCGTCGACCACCCGCATGACGCCCTCGGCAACCAAGCGTCTCACCGCGGTGGCCACGAAATTCGTCCCGTGCCCCGAGTGGACCCATGCGGTACGGAGGACGAGTGCGTCGGGGAGCGCCTCGAGCACCAACTGTTCACCCATCGCCTTGGTACGCCCATACACGTTCAGCGGCTGCGGCGCGGCGTCCGGGGCGTATGGCAACGAGCCGGAGCCGTCGAACACGTAGTCGGTGGACAGATGAATAAAGCGGGCGCCGAGGTCGGCGCACCCGGCCGCCATGGCCGCCGGAGCCGCCGCATTGATGAGACGCACCCGCTCGACGTCCTGTTCGGCGTCGTCAACGCGCGTGTATGCAGCCGCGTTCACGACCGCGTCGGCACCACTGGCGCGCACGTAGGACGCCACGCGCACGGGGTCATCGAGCGAGACCTCCGATCGCGGGGGCGCCACGATGCGCCACGAGGTCCCCAAGGCTGCGCGCACGGCCAGGCCGACCTGACCGGTGGCCCCGAAGAGCAGCAGCGCCGGTATGCGATCACCGGCGGTGGTCGTCATGGCAAGAGCTCGGCGGCGTCAAGCAACGGGGCAGCGGCGTCCTTCGCGGACAGGATGGGGATGCTCCCGTCGAGCGGCCAGTCGATGCTCAGCGTGGGATCATTCCACCGAATCACCCGATCAGCGCCCGCGTCGTAGAGCGTGGTGCATTTGTAGCTCAGATCAGCGACGGGACTGAGCACGAGGAACCCGTGGGCGAACCCGGGCGGCACCCACAACTGACGCTCCGTATCCTCGTCCAGCCGCACGGCGAGCGAACGACCGAACTGCGGCGATGACCGCCGCACGTCGACCACGACATCGAGTACCGCACCGCGGACGACGCGCACCAGCTTTCCCTGCGGATGGCGCACCTGGTAATGGAGCCCTCGCAGCGTATGGCGAACCGATCGGCTGTGGTTGTCTTGCACAAACTCGGTGGGCAGACCCAGCGCGGCAAACTTCTCCCGATGATACACCTCGGTGAAAAAGCCGCGATCGTCCCCGAAGCGATCACCGTCAACGAGCAGGACGCCTTCGAGGGCGGTGGTCGTCACCTGCATCATGGGCCGACCTCATCGGCTAGGCGGTCGAGATATCGCCCGTACTCGCTCTTGCCGAGGCCGGCGGCAAGCCGGCGCAACTGCGCCGTGTCGATGAACCCCATGCGGAGGGCGACCTCCTCGGGCGCGGCGATCTTGAGTCCCTGGCGCTGCTCCACGGTCTGCACAAAGGCCCCCGCCTGCAGGAGTGATTCGTGTGTGCCGGTGTCGAGCCAGGCGGTACCCCGCCCCAGGATCTCCACAGTGAGTTGTCCTCGACGCAGGTACTCGGCGTTCACATCGGTGATCTCGAGTTCTCCACGGGGGGAAGGGCGCAAGGCGGCCGCAATATCGGCGACCTGCTCGTCGTAGAAATAGAGGCCCGTGACCGCGAAGTTGGAGCGCGGCGCACGCGGCTTCTCCTCGATCGAGATCGCCCTGCCCTGCTGATCGAACTCGACGACGCCGTAGTCCTCGGGATTGCTCACGCGATAGGCGAAGACGGTGGCGCCGGCGGCGGCGGCCGCCGCACGTTGGAGCGACGTCGCCATGGTGTGGCCGTAGAACAGGTTGTCGCCCAGCACGAGACAGCTGCGATGTCCGTCGATGAAGTCGCGGCCGATGACGAATGCCTGCGCCAGTCCCTCAGGACGTGGCTGCGCGGCGTACTCGATCCGCATGCCCCATTGGGATCCATCGCCGAGCAGATCCCGGAACGCCTCCTGATCACGGGGCGTGGTGATGATCAGCACGTCCCGCACGCCACCCAGCATAATCGTCGACAGCGGGTAGTAGATCATGGGCTTGTCGTACACCGGCAGCAACTGCTTGCTGACGGCGCGCGTCACCGGGTAGAGACGCGTGCCGGAGCCTCCGGCGAGAATGATGCCACGGGTCATGCGACGGTCCTCGAGGACAGTTCAGCATCAACGTCGCGACACGCCATCACCACGCGCTCGACGTCGGCGTCGGTCATGGTGGGCGAGAGCGGTAGACTGAGCACGCGGTGCTGGAGCGTTGCCGCCATTGGCGTTGCCGCAGGATCGAGGGTGAGCGATGCGTAGGCCGGTTGTTCGGCCGGGTTGATGGGGTAGTGCACGATGGTGTCGATCCCGCGCGCCGTCAGCTGCTCGCGTACCAGATCGCGTTGTGCATGCCGAACGACGTACAGATGCCACGATGACGTCATGCCAGGCGCCACGCACGGCAGTTCGAAGCCGGTCCTTGCGAGACGCGTGTGGTAGGTCGCCGCGATCTCGGCGCGACGCGTGTTCCACCGAGGCAGGTGGGACAACTTGACCCGGAGGAAGGCCGCCTGAAGTTCGTCAAGGCGGGAGTTGACCCCGGGCACCTCGTGATGATACTTGCGTCGCGACCCGTAATTACGGAGCGTGCGAATGGCGTCCGCCAACGCGGGGTCGTTGGTGGTGATGCCACCACCGTCGCCAAGGGCCCCGAGGTTTTTGCCGGGATAGAAGCTGAACGCCGCGGCGTCGCCGAGGCTGCCGGCGCGTTGTCCATCCATCTCGGCGCCGTGCGACTGCGCCGCGTCCTCGAGCACGCGAAGTCCGAACGTGGCGGCCACATCCCGTATGGCCCGCATGTTGGCCGGTTGCCCATACAAATGCACGGGAATGATGGCCCGGGTGCGCGGGGTGACGGCGGCGGCCAGCAAGGTGGGGTCGATGTTGCAGGTCGTCCGCTCGACATCCACCGGCACTGGCGTCGCCCCGGTGTAGGTCACGGCGAGCCACGTCGCGATGAACGTATTCGCCGGCACCAGGACTTCGTCGCCGGGGCCGATGCCCCAGGCCTTGAGCACGAGGAACAGTGCATCGAGCCCATTGGCCACGCCAATGGCGCAGCGCGTTCCGCAATACGCCGCGAATTCGGCCTCAAACGCCTCGACTTCTGGCCCCAGAATGAACACGCCGCGGTCCAACACCCGATGGAACGCGCCATCGAGCTCGGCGCGGACCTCGGCGTGTTGCGCCGCCAAGTCGAGGAATGGCACCGACGGCGGTGCAATGATGGAGGTCAAGAGAACGGCAGTGGAGGGAATCGCGTTAGACAAAGGTACGATCAACCTGACGATGGACTGTAATGGGTGCGAACACGCAACGTGGCGTGTCCGGGTCAGCCGGTCATTTCGAGGCCAACCGTCTCCGCAAGCGCCGCCAGCGCGCCTTCCATGAGCGACCCCAATCACGGGCCGGGTTGGGGGCAAGGGCTGGATACATTCGAGCGGCATTGTCCCACATCGCGCGCAGCGTTTCCGATTGGCTGGCCGCGGAGAGTCGCCGGATCCGGAGGTACTCGTCTTCCATCAGGAGATCGAGCCGGATCGCCGG
>CAITQY010000331.1 GCA_903894655.1 uncultured Gemmatimonadota bacterium | reverse complement strand
CGTCGAGAAAGGCGCGCACGGCTACCGCGGCCTCGCGATACGGCTGCGAGGCGCCGGCACCGATGCACGGACCGGCACAGGTGCCGAGGTCGTGTCGCAGACAGCCGGGGGCACGGGTGCGGCTGGCGCCGCGTTTTGGACGCGAAGCGGGATCGTCGTCGAACCAGAGCGTGCTGCCGCGGCTCGCGGCGCTGCCGGTGATACGCACCACGTCATCGTGCCCGCAGTCGCGCAGGCCGGTGCCTTCGGCCAGCGCTCGTACGGCCTCGCGAAGCTGCGCGACCCGGCGGAATGGCCCGAAGAGCGCGATCGCGCCGGGATCGTCGGAGCGGGCCACCACGCGCAGTCCTGGTACCGTGCCGCCGGTGAGGGCGACGTAGGCGCGCGGCCACTCGTCCTGCACCATCATGGAGTTGAAGTGCGGGCGATACTGCTTGATGAGCCGCAGTTCGCGCAGCAGCGCGCCGAACTCGGTGTTGGTGTATTCCCACTCGATCTGAAAGGCGTGGCGCAGAATCCGGGCGCCCTTGTCGCGCCCCTTCGCGCGGAAGTACGACATCAGTCGGGTGCGCAGCACGCGCGACTGCCCCACGTAGATCACCGTGCCGGTGGGGCCGAGCATGCGATACACGCCGGGCCGGTTCTCGCAGCCCTCCCGTACGAGCGCGCGCAACTGCTTGCGATGCGTCGGGGTTGATTGCGGCGGTCGAGCGTGCAGGCGGCTGCGCGGCGGGGCGGGGGTGTCCACCCGTGCAAGCTAGAGTGCGCGAGGCCGGTTCAGCAACGCGCGAACGGTGCACACGGTGCTATACGGCGCTCCGGTGCTACGGTGCGAACGTGCTGTCGTACGCCAGCCCCTCGCGGAACGCGGCGGCCTGCATGCGGATCTGCACCAGCTCCGGCTCGGCGATGTTCTTCACGTGCACGAACATCATGCGCATGCGCGGATGATTGGCGAAGCGCGCCTGATGCGACGCTAGAAAATCCCAGTACAGCACATTCACCGGACAGGCATCGGGGCCGGTGCGCTGCTTCACGTCGTAGCGGCAGCTCGCGCAGTAGTTGCTCATGCGGTTGATGTACGCCCCCGACGCCACGTACGGTTTGGAGGCGAGCGCGCCGCCGTCTCCCCAGGTGCCCATGCCGACCACGTTGGGGAGTTCGACCCACTCGTAGGCGTCGGTGAACGCGCTCCAATACCAGCGCGAAAGGGCCGCCGGCTCCACGCCGATCAGGGTGGCGATGTTGCGCTGCACCATGAGGCGGGCGATGTGATGCACGCGCCCGTGATCGCGCACCTGCCGGATGCTGTCGGCGAGGCAGCGCATCTCGCAGGGCGCGCCGGTGGCCGCCGATTCGTCGTACGCTTCGCCATCGGGCGCCCAGAACCAGCGCGGTAACTCCCGCGTGGCGTTCAGCGCGTTGGCGGTGCGGAGTCCGGGCATGAGGTGCCAGTACATGCCGCGGATGTACTCACGCCAGCCCAGGATCTGCCGGATGAAGCCTTCGGCCGAGGCGATGGGGACAAGGCCCGCACGCCACGCGGCTTCGGCTTTCCGCACGCACTCCAGGGGATGCAGTAACCCCACGTTGAGGATCGACGACAGCGTGGAGTGCAGCAGGTCGGGGGCACCGTGCACAAGCGCGTCTTCGTACGGACCGAATTCGGGCAGTCGTTCGGTGATGAACCGATCGAGCCACGCCTTGGCGTCGGAGCGGGTGACGGGCAGGGCGAAGGCATCCACGCTCCCCCAGCGATTCCGCCACGTGCGCACGCGGTCCATCTGGGTGCGCGTGATCGCGTCGGGCTCCGCGCGCCACACCTCGGGCGCGG
>CAITQY010000330.1 GCA_903894655.1 uncultured Gemmatimonadota bacterium | reverse complement strand
CGGAATACGCGTTGTCGTACACCAGCAAAATGTCCCGTTCCCGGCACACCTGCACGACGCGCTCGAGATAGTCGCGCGGGGCAATCGCCGCCGTGGGATTGTTCGGATAGTTGAGGTACAGAATCCGTGTGCGCGACAGCACGTCACCGGGAATCTCGTCGAGATCCACCAGAAAGTTCGTGCGCGGGCGCAGCGCGTATACATACGGCGTGGCATCGCTGAGCAGCGTACCGCCGAGGTACGCCTGATAGGCCGGATCGGGAATGATCGCGATGTCACCGGGGCCGGCGAAGGCAAAGGCGATGTGGGCGAGCCCTTCCTTGCTCCCCAGCAGCGGCACGATCTCAGTGATCGGATCCACGCGCTGCCCGAAGCGCGTGTGCATCCAGGCGGCAACCGCCTCGCGGTAACGCACCAGCCCCAGCCCGAAGCCGTAGCGTTGCATGGCCGGCACCTCGGCCGCCTGCTGCAACGCGGAGACCGCAGCCGCAGGCGGGGCGAGATCGGCGTCACCGGCACCGAGATCGATGACATCGACCCCGGCTTCGATCAGTGCCTTCTTGCGCGCTGGAATGTGCGCGAGGGGATAGGCGGGAAAGGACGAAAATCGTTGAGACAGGCGCGGCATGACAGTACGGCGAAAGGTCGGTGCGGAATTACGACGTGGGCGGACTGTACTGCGCGTGCTGCGCCTCGATCCAGCTCTTGTGATACGCCGGATCCTCGATCGTCATGGCGAGCTTGGCGATCTTGAGCGGCTTGAAGCTGTCCATCATCACGGCGATTTCGTTGGTGTACTTCGCCCCGATCGAGGCCTCTGTACGCCCCGGATGCGGGCCGTGCGCCAATCCGTCGGGATGGTGCGTGATGGACCCGTACTCAATGCCCTTGCGGCTCATGAACTCGCTCGACGCATAGAACAGCACTTCGTCCGAATCCACGTTGCTGTGGTTGTACGGCGCCGGAATGGCCTGCGGATCGAAGTCGAACGGACGCGGACAGAACGAGCAGATCACGAAGCCGTCGCCCTGGAACGTCTGGTGCACCGGGGGCGGCTGATGAATGCGGCCGACGATGGGCTCGAAGTCGTGGATGTTGAAGATCCACGGGTAGAAGTAGCCGTCCCACCCTACGACGTCGAACGGATGGTGATCGAGCACGAGTTCATTGAGCGCATCGTACTGCTTCACGAGAATCGGGAAGTCCCCCATCTCGTCGTGCGGCGCGAGCTGCTGTGGACGGCGGATGTCGCGCTCCGAGAACGGCGCGCCCTCGAGCATCTGCCCGAAGTTGTTGCGATAGCGCGAGGGCACGCGGACATGACCGCGGCTCTCCATCACCAACAGCTTCGTGGCGCCGGCGGCGAGGTCATGGCGCCAACGATGCGTGATGTTGCGGTGAATGACCACGTAGTCGCCCGACTTGTACGGCAGCTCGCCGTACACCGACTCCAGCACCCCCGAGCCCTCGACCACGTACACCACTTCATCCGCCTGCGAGTTGCGGAAGAAGTGCGTGTCGTTCGTGTCGGGTTCGACATACAGCATCACGATGTCGCTGTTGAACAGCAGCGGCAGGCGATCGAGCGTGGCCGAGCCGCCGGTGGTCACGCGCGACGTGAGGAAGTGCCGATGACGCAGCGAGGTTTCGGTATCGGCTTCCAGCACGAAGTCGCGCACCTTGCGCGCCGACTTGTACGTGGTGGGCGGGTGCGTGTGATAGAGCAGCGACGAGGTTCCCACGAACCCCTCGTGCCCCATCAACTCCTCGGCGTACAGTCCGCCATCGGGACGGCGAAACACGATGTGACGCTTGCGCGGCACGGAGCCCAACTGATGGTAGAACGGCATAAATTCCTCAGAGGTTGCCGCGCAGTTCTTGTTCGCGTTCGATGGCTTCGAACAGCGCCCTGAAGTTGCCCTTGCCGAAGCTCTTGGCACCCTTCCGCTGGATGATTTCGTAGAACAGCGTGGGGCGATCTTCCACGGGCTTCGTGAAGATCTGCAGCAAGTACCCGTCGGGATCGCGATCCACCAGAATGCCAAGCGCGGCCAACGCGTCGATGTCCTCATCGATCGTCCCCACGCGCTCCTGCAACTCGGCATAGTACGACGTGGGCACCGACAGGAATTCCACGCCACGATCGCGCAGAGCGGTGACAGTGGCCAAGATGTCGTCGGTGGCGAGCGCCAGGTGCTGCGCACCGGGTCCACCGTAAAAGTCGAGGTACTCTTCGATCTGCGACTTCTTCTTACCCGACGCCGGCTCGTTGATCGGGAACTTGATCTTGTCATTCCCGTTGGCCATCACCTTCGACATGAGCGACGAGTACTCGGTGCTGATGTCGTCGTCGTCGAAGGTCATGAGATTGCGGAAGCCCATCACGTCCCCGTAGTACTGCACCCAACGGTTCATCTGCCCCAACTCGACGTTGCCCACGCAGTGGTCCACGTACTTGAGGCCCACACTGTCCGGCTGATAGCGCGCCGACATTTCGCGGAAGCCCGGCAGGAAGAAGCCGCGATAGTTGCGGCGCTCCACGAGCGAATGGATGGTGTCCCCATAGGTGCCGATCGCGGCGATGATCACTTCACCGTGTGCATCGCTGAATACCTGCGGCTCCTGAATCGCGATGGCGCCACGTTCGACCGCGATCGCATAGGCGGCGCGGGCGTCGTCGACCCAGAGCGCATAGTCGCGCACGCCGTCGCCGTGCTTGTGCACGTGCGCGGCGATGGGCGAGTCGGGGCTCAGCGCCGTCGTGAGCACGAGGCGGATCTTCCCCTGCTGCAGGAGATAGCTGGCGCGGTCGCGCACGCCGGTCTCCGGGCCGCGGTACCCGACCAGCTGATAGCCGAAGGCCGAGCGGTAGTAGTGGCTCGCCTGCTTGGCGTTGCCGACATAGAACTCGACGTAGTCGGTGCCATTGATCGGGAACGCATCGTGTGCGATCCCCTGTTCGGGGATAGTCATCGTCGCCATGGAGCAGACCTCAGTCGTGATGGATGGACAGTCGGGCACGCGAAATCGTGCCGACAGTGGACAGCCATCTCGAACTCAGATATGCGAACGCGGCAGCGCGCCAATCCAGGCGCGTTGCCGTTCATCCTCAGCGAGCGGGGTATAGCACATACCGAAAGATAACCTCCGCGGGCGCCCTCTGGGCTAGAACCGGAGCTCCGGGAGGTCCCGGAACAGCGCCAATGCCGCCGGATTGGCCAACGCGTCGGCGTTCTTCACCGGTCGGCCGTGTACCACCTCGCGCACCGCCAGTTCCGTGATCTTACCGCTGATCGTCCGCGGGATGTCGGCGACCGCCACGATCACCTTCGGCACATGATGCGGACTGGCGTGTTCGCGGATGCGCTGGCGGATCGCCCGCTGCACGTCGTCGGTGAGCCGTTCGCCCTCGCGCAGGCGCACGAACAGCACCACCCGCGAATCGTCGCCATCAACGCCGAGTCGCTGCTCGATCACCAGTGACTCCAGCACCGCGGGAATCTGTTCGACTTGTCGGTAAATCTCCGCCGTCCCGATCCGCACGCCACCGGGGTTGAGCGTGGCGTCGCTACGTCCGTGAATGACGAGACCGTCGTGCGCCGTGATCTCCGCCCAGTCGCCATGGCGCCAGACACCGGGGAAGTGCTCGAAATACGCCGCACGGTACAGCGCACCGTCGGGATCAGTCCAAAAGGCCACCGGCATGCTGGGGAACGGCGCCGTGCACACGAGTTCCCCCGGCGTCTCGCGCGCCGGTGTGCCATCGTCCGCGAACACGTCGACTGCCATGCCGAGTCCACGCATCTGCAGTTCACCGCGATACACGGGGCCCGTGGGATCGCCCAGCGCGAAGCAGCTGACGATGTCGGTGCCGCCGCTGATGCTGGCCAGGCGCACATCGGACTTGATCTGCTCGTACACGAAATCGTAGCTGTGCGCCGCCAGCGGACTACCGGTGGACAGAATCGCACGCAGTGACGACAAGTCGAACTGCATGCGCGGCTGCACCCCCTCCTTCTCCAGCACCGACAGATACTTCGCACTGGTACCGAACACCGCGAGGCGCTCGGCTTCCGCCATGCGCCACAGGATGTCGGCCGACGGGGCCAGCGGCGCGCCGTCGTACAACACGATGGTGCTGCCGATGGCCAGCGCCGACACCAGCCAGTTCCACATCATCCACCCGCAGGTGGTGAAGTAGAAAATTGCATCGTCGGGCCCAAGGTCGGTGTGGAGCGCGAGTTCCTTCCAGTGCTG
>CAITQY010000329.1 GCA_903894655.1 uncultured Gemmatimonadota bacterium | reverse complement strand
TGCAGTATGTTCATGAGCGAGGCAAGCGGCGTCTGGCCATTGCCGTGACCGATACCACGACCGTCGAGGGATTCGATGACGCCATCTGGCGCCGTCCGTAGGATCGCGCGTGCCGCGCGCGGCGCTTCTGTGCTGGTGCTGGCCGTGTCGCTGTTGGGGGGCTGCTATGGCTTCTCCGGCGGTGGTGGCCTGCCCAAGCAGTTGAAGACCGTGGCGATCGAGCCGTTCGACAATCAGACCGCGGTTCCCGAACTGCAGCGCGAAGTGTTCGAGCAGTTGCGCGCCGCGCTGCGCGATCGCCTCAACTTGCGCGAAGCACCCGCCGCCCGTGCCGATGTCGTGGTGCGCGGCACTCTGGTAAAGTATGACGTTGACTTGCCCGCCGGTGTCAGTGCCGATGGTCGGCAGACGACATCGACGCGCCGACGGCTCCTCATCGTTCTCGATGTCGAGATCATCGATCAGACGACCGGGCGCACCCTCCTCACCAAGAAGGGAATGCAGCGCGAAGGGCAGTACGCCGAAGGCGGTGAGGTTGCCGGACGCAAAAATGCGCTCGAAAGCTTGATCTCCGATCTCGTGGAGGGGGTGCAGTCGCAATGGTGACACGCGAGGCCCCCCGGAGCCCGTCGTCGAAAGTCATGACGCGCAATGAAGCCGCAATCTGGCGCCGGAGCGTGCGCGGAGCCGTCGTCTTCACCAATGGCGTGTTCGATCTGCTGCATCCGGGCCACCTCGATGTCATCGATCGCGCGCGCCGCGAGGGGGCGGCGTTGCTGGTCGGCGTGAACAGCGACGCATCGGTCAAGCGACTCAAAGGACCTGAACGACCCATTCGCACGTCAGCCGAGCGGGCCATCGTGTTGGCTGGGCTCGAGGCGGTGGACGCGGTCGTGCTGTTCGAAGAAGACACACCGATCGAGCTCGTGCGCGCGATCGAGCCCGATGTCATCGTGAAGGGTGGCGACTATTCGCCAGAAACAATCGTTGGCGCGGATCTCGTGACCGCACGCGGCGGGCGCGTGGTGGTCATTCCGCTGGTCGACGGACACTCCACAACTTCCACCATCGAGAAACTGCGTGGCTGACGCTGCCGTGAACGGATCGGACCTGACGAACGACGAGCGCCCCGTGCTCTCCACGCGCGTAGGGCGCGCCCACGACGCCACGCGCCCAGTGCGCCTTGAGCGTGGCGCTGTTCCCTATGCCGAAGGGTCGTGTCTCGTCTCGTTCGGTGAGACGCGCGTGCTCTGCGCCGCGTCGGTGGAGACCGGCGTTCCCGGGTGGCGCCGTGGATCGGGCGAAGGCTGGGTCACCGCCGAGTACGCAATGCTGCCGCGCGCGACCAAGACGCGATCCTCGCGTGAACGCCAGCAGGTCGGTGGCCGGACCCAGGAGATCCAGCGGCTGGTCGGGCGTAGTGTGCGCGCGATGCTAGATGATTTCCGCTTCGGTGAGTTCACCGTGAAAGTGGACTGCGACGTACTTCAGGCCGATGGAGGCACCCGCACAGCGGCGATTACCGGTGCCTGCGTCGCGGTGCACGATGCGTTTACGTGGATGGTGCAAACTGGACGTATCCCCGTATCCCCCGTGCGGCGACGAGTGGCCGCGATCAGCATCGGACTCGTGGACGATCAGCCGCGCCTCGACCTCGATTACGAGGAAGACGTACGCGCTGGCGTGGACATGAACGTGGTGATGAGCAGCGAGGGTCGCTTCGTCGAGGTGCAGGGTACGGGCGAACACGGCACGTTCGCGCGCGAGCAGCTCGATGCCTTATTGTCGATCGCCGTGCGGGGGATCGAGACGCTCGATGCCCTGCAGGTTCGGGTGTTGGCCGAGCCGTTCCCGCAGCTGCGGTGAGCCCGGTGATGCCATCGCGCCGCGCCCTCGGTGATGGCATGCCCGAGGGGCGCGTAGTGCTCGCCACACGGAGCGCGGGGAAGGTGAAGGAACTCGTTCCGCTTCTCGCGTCGGTTGGCGTGCACCTCGTGACGCTGGCCGATCTTGGCTTGATTGAATCGCCTGATGAAGACGCGCTTGAAGCGTTCGACACTTTCGAGGAGAATGCCCTCGCCAAGGCGCGCCATTTCGCGCGGCTCACCGGTGCGATCGTGCTGGCTGACGACTCCGGGATTTCGGTTGATGCCCTTGGCGGTCGACCAGGGGTGCACAGTAAGCGATGGTCTGGACGGGATGATCTCGAAGGAGCTGCCCTCGATTCGGCCAACAATGCGTTCTTGCAAGAGGCGTTGCGGCTGGCGCAGCGCGACCCACACACGCCCGGAGCACCGGCAGGGGCCGAGTCGCGTCGGGCTCGATACGTGTGCGCCGCAGCGTGTGCCTGGAGTGGCGGGGCAGACGGGGGCGAGGCGGTCGCCCGCGGGGAAACG
>CAITQY010000328.1 GCA_903894655.1 uncultured Gemmatimonadota bacterium | reverse complement strand
GGATATCCGTGACTGGTGCAATACATATACGCGGTTCCCGCCCCTGCGTAACAGCGCGCGAGGTCACCAGGATCCTCCTCACCTTGCGCTGTTCCCGCTGCGAGCACGCTCATGACAATTGTTCCCGCCGAGACTATCCGAATTCGTCGCATGTGACTCCCTTCCATTAATGAGTAATTGCATACACCACACCTACGCGTCGGCAGCACGATGATACTCCGTGTTCATTCGAGCGCTACAACAGAAATCCGTGAGTCAGAGAAGCTCCACCGCACTCGGTAGGCGCATGTGTCGCGCCCACGCCTGCAGGGCGAGGCGCTCCAGCCACGCCAGTCCTCGAGATTCGACCTCGGTCCATGAGTGCCCGGTCGTCGAGCTTACTAGCCGATAGTACGCGGCAGGATACTCGCCGCGACTGAGCGCAAAGTTGCACAAGGAGGTGCCATGCTCGGCGCGCCTCGCCATTTCGACGACCTGAAACCAATTCTTCAACAGCCGAAAGGGCGGCAGTCGTCTTCGCGCGAGCTCGCGCGACAGCTCACCGCGGTCGGAAACACCGAGAGCTGCACACGCGTCGGCGACGGTGACTGCTAACCGCAGCTCGGCGAACAGTTCCGCTAGCGCACCCATACGAACGCGGAGCTCCAGCCAGTGCATCTCGACTTCGCCTTCACAGTGTGAGCCGGCGTCAGACATGATGCATTCCCGCTCCAACGCCAAGTTGCTCCACTCGCTTCTCCGCTCAAGATCAATACACTCATTGGGTGATACAGCAATTGTGACTTCATGTTTGGGGCAGAATTATCGGAGCGCAATAGCCGCTGTGCAGATTTTGTGTTTTCGTTGCCCACTGTGTCCGGTCATTGCCCACCGTGTCCGGTTGCCTGCGGGTTTTCGAGTTCCTTTCGCTTAGTGCTTCCCCCGAGCCGTTCAACACCGCGCCGCCCCAATCACCCACCGCACGATCCACGTACCCACCGCGTCGTGCCCGGCCTGCTGCACCAGCGCCGTGAGCGTATCCCCGCGCATCGCGTACCGCGCCGGGATCTCCGCCGACACGGGTAGTTGCACCTCGCGGCAGCTGCGCTTCGAGCGCCAGTCCACCACCTGCACATGCGCCGGACCCGTGAAGGTGCCATTGGCCAACGTGGGATCATACGTCACCATCGCCGACCGATCGCCGGAGATCATCCCCACCAGCATCGGAAACGACCACCTGTACGCCAACGCGGGCGCCTTCGACGGATCGCGCATGAGCTCGAGCATCACACCCGGTCGCGCGCCGCGTCGCGTGGTCACCGCTACGGCCACCGAGTCGATCTGCTTCGATGCCAAGTGCCATTGATACGCCGTACCCGACGCTTCGAACACGCCCACCACGGTGCTGTCGTCGCGCGCAACCTCTACACTGCCGAAGGCCTGCGCGATGGGCGGGTTCTCTGTGTAGATGCGCGGTACCGTACCCCCTCGCCTCGGTGCGGCCACCGTCTCGTTCAGCAGGGCGTACGCCGTTCCGCTGTCGGCCATCAATGCGCCAACCACCAGCCCATCGCGCCAGCCGCGAATCGAGGTGCTCGGCCATCCCATCGCGATCGATCCGCGTGACTGCATCGAGGCCCGTTCAAACAGCACCGCCCTCCGCTTCCCAGCGTCCTGCACCGCCAACACGCTGTCGCCGATCAGTGCTACCGACGTGGGACGCATCACTTCCCCGGGGCCGCCGCCGACGCGCGTAATGGGCACGAGCCCCGTGCCGTCTCGCTCCACCCGCAGCACGCGCTTCGCCGACGCATCGGAGATGTACACCCGCCCGGCAACATCGACCGCGATCGCGTTGGGCTTTCCCACGAATACGCCGTCGGTTTCGCCCACCGCCACGCTGTCGATGACCGTGATCGACGTGACGCCGTGGTTGGCCGCACGATCGACCGCTGCGCCTCCGCAGGCCACCAGCATAACGCTCGGCAGTGCCCGCATCATCAGTCGAACGT